>DXDB01000014.1 GCA_019115705.1 Candidatus Tetragenococcus pullicola
TAAATCCTTTAAATATGTTTAACATTACATTATTAAATATTTCCGCAGAAAATGATGCATATTTGTTACCTTTTTGGCAGTATGCACTTGGAATAGTAATTTATTCAAGTTTGTTTTATTATTTAACTAATCTTTTCTTTAAAAGGAGAGACATAGTATTTTCCTAAATGTAATGTTAAACAATTGTGAATAAAGTAGAAACAATCAATAGTAAAGAGCTAATAATTGAGAAATTAAAGACTCTCATTTTATTAACTCTTTTTGCATTGCATTAAATGTTTGATAAATTTCGGTAGGGAAAAAGGTAGGAAACCACCTACTTTTTAATCATAATTGGCATTTATGCATGTTGGTAAACGTTGATATATCGGTATTCCCCATTCATATTATGTTGACTCTTTATTCCCACTCCACAGTTGCAGGCGGTTTGCTCGTTATATCGTACACGATTCGATTGACGTGAGAAACTTCATTGACAATGCGTACTGAAATGTTTTGCAAGACATCCCAGGGGATACGGGCAAAGTCTGCCGTCATTCCATCAATAGAAGTCACGGCACGAATTCCGACTGTATAATCGTAAGTACGACCGTCCCCCATGACACCTACGGAACGGATGCCGGGTAAGACAGTGAAATATTGCCAGATATCACGTTCAAGTCCAGCATTGGCAATTTCTTCGCGTAAGATGGCATCTGATTCTCGCACAATTGTCAATTTTTCTTCGGTAAGTTCGCCAAGGACACGAATGCCTAGACCAGGACCAGGAAATGGTTGACGCCATACAATAGCATCGGGCATGCCAAGTTCAGTTCCAACAGCACGGACTTCATCTTTAAACAAAGTGTTGAGAGGTTCAATCAATTCAAAACTCATGTCTTCTGGAAGCCCGCCGACATTATGATGAGATTTGATGGTTTGTGCAGTCTCGGTACCAGATTCGATTACATCGGTGTAAAGCGTTCCTTGAGCAAGAAAATCAATTCCTTTTTTACCAGCTAGTTTAATGGCTTCATCATTGAAAACATAAATAAATTCATTGCCAATAATTTTGCGCTTTTGTTCGGGATCAGAAACACCCGCAAGTTTTTTCATAAAGCGATCTTTGGCATCGACTTTGATGATGTTGAGGCCAAATTTTCCGCCCAGACTTTCCATTACTTGATCAGCTTCATTTTTGCGCAATAGGCCATGATCGACAAAGATACAAGTGAGTTGATCACCGATTGCTTTTTGTAATAAAACACCGACAACACTTGAATCCACGCCACCTGATAAACCAAGTAAAACTTTTTTATTGCCAACTTTTTGGCGAATCAAGTCTATTTGCATGTCGATAAAATTCTCCATACTCCAATCGCCTTTACAGTTACAGATGTTTAAAGCAAAGTTTTTTAAGAGAAGATTCCCATATTCCGAATGACGAACTTCAGGATGAAATTGGACACAGTAAATATTTTTTTCTGTATTTTGAATGGCAGCAATCGGACAAGAAGGACTAGTAGCCACTACTTCAAAACCTGAAGGCGATTGAGTTACTAAATCGCCATGACTCATCCAAACGGTTTGATTAAGTGGTGTGTCACTAAATAGGGGAGCTTCTTGTTCTCCTAAGTTGATTTGAGCTTTGCCATATTCACGGTGATTGGCAGTTTCCACTTTTCCACCCAAACGATGGGTGACAAGTTGCATGCCATAGCAAATCCCCAAAATTGGAATCCCTAAGTCTAAGATTTCTTCATCAATACCAAAAGAATCTGGATCATAGACACTATTAGGTCCACCAGATAAAATAATTCCTTTTGGTGCCATTGCCTTGATTTCAGCTGCAGAAATTTTGTGACTCAATAATTCTGAAAAAACACCATATTCACGAATACGGCGTGTAATCAATTGGTTGTACTGACTACCATAGTCTAAGACGATAATTTTTTCGACATCTTTTATGTTCCCTGTGTTTGTCACCATACATTCTCCTTTTCAATTAATAAACAATCAGTATTTCTTTAAATACATCTTATCAATTAAATGGTGCGTTGTTTTATGAAGAACAATATCAGCTCGACTGCGTGTTGGCAAGATATATTCTTCTAAATTTTTTAAATTGACATCTTTCCAGACATTTTTAGCCATTTGAAGAGCATCTCTTCGATTGCCAATGGCGTATTGATAATAATAATTCGTTGGATCTTGAAAAGCGGTATCTAATAAAGACTCAAAACGTTCGAGATACCAGTGTTCAATCAGACGTGGATCAGCATCAACGAATAAGGAAAAATCAAAAAAATCACTGACATATATTTGTTGATTGGCGGGTAATTGCAAAACATTGATCCCTTCTACAATCAAAATGTCCGGTTGATCGATGGTTTCATATTCATTTTCGATGATATCATAAACTTCATGAGAATACACAGGAATCTGTACGTTTTTTTCTCCTGCCTTTATTTTGGTCAGAAATTCGATCAAATGCTCCATATCATAGCTTTCTGGAAAGCCTTTGCGATCCATAATTCCCTGTTTTTCTAATTCTTGATTTGGATATAAAAAACCATCTGTTGTGATCATTTGGACCTTTTGGCGAGGAAACAAACGAGCTAACATCGTTTGGACAAGACGTGCTGTTGTGCTTTTGCCAACAGCCACACTTCCAGCAATCCCAATCACAAAGGGAGGGACTTTGATATAACGATGCAAAAAAAGGCCTTTGCTTAAGGTCAACGATTCGTATTCTTTCATATACAAATGGATCAAATGACAAAGCGGAATGTAAATATCCTCCACATCTTGCATTGAAATTCGGTCATTCAAACTTTTGATATTATCTAATTCCTCTTGTGTTAAAGGCATATGACTGCGCGTATAAAAACTTTGCCACTCCGAACGAGGAATTCGATAGTAGTTGGCGTTATCTTCCATTCACTGATGCTCCTTTATTAACAAAATCAAATCGATAGCAACAGATTGCTAAACACGCAACTAGTTTACCATAAAAAGAAAGCTGACAAATAAAAAAAGTGAAAAACTTTGTATTTTTTCATAAAAAACTACCAAAACTTTTAAAATGATCGTTTCCTTTTTCAATGTTGCTTGTTTCTTAACTTTCTATTTACAAGTGAAAAAAATCCAGTATGATTACAGTATGAAGAGAGGATGAAAAAAATGAGTGATCATTATTATAGCCCGTCTCCAAATGCTCGTCATGAATTTGAAGAATGGTCATTTGAATTAAAAGGGAAAACCTTTCATTTTTTGACCGATAGCGGGGTTTTTTCAAGGAAAACTGTTGATTACGGATCACGTGTATTGATTGAGGCCTTTGATTGGACACAATTGCCAGAAGGCCCCATTTTAGATGTTGGTTGTGGCTATGGCGCCATTGGCTTAGCAATTGCTTCAAGTAGTAAGCGTCATTTGGAAATGGTTGATGTCAATGAGCGAGCAATTGATTTGGCCAAAAAAAATGCCGAAAAGAACCAAGTTTCAACAGTTGATATTCATTTATCAAATGTGTATGAAGCTGTTCATCAAAACACCTATGCGGCAATTGTAAGTAATCCCCCGGTTCGTGCTGGGAAAAATGTGGTTCATCAAATTTTAACTGAAGCCTATGATTTTTTAAAAATAGAAGGTACGTTAACGGTTGTTTTACAGAAAAAGCAAGGGGCTGCCAGTGCTAAAAAGAAAATGAATGAAACGTTTGGAAATGCGGAAATTATTAAAAAAGATAAAGGTTATTACATTATACAAAGCAGAAAAGAAAAAGAGTGATACCTGGAAAAAGGAAGGGATGACCATGAAAGTAACCATTCGTCAAATTGCTGACATGGCTGGTGTATCAGTGACGACTGTCTCACAAATTTTAAATAATAAAGGCAGTCGTTTTAGTGCTGAGACACGAAAGAAAGTATTGGATATTGTGGAAGAATATCAGTATAAGCCGGATTTTTTTGCTTCGAACTTAATTACCAGACGTTCCAAAACGATTGGTATGATTGTTCCAGATGTAACAGATTTCTTCTTCTCTAAATTAGTCGAAGGTGTTGAAAGTTATATCAATCCTTTGGGCTATATGTTGATTCTTTGTAACTCCCGGCAGGATTTAGAAAAAGAAATCCAATCGTTACAAGAATTGTCACATCGCTCAGTTGATGGTATTTTATTAGCAACACCCAACCAAATGCCAGAAAAATATGCAGTAACGAGTGAATTCTACCGTGACCATCCTTTGATTTTAATTGATCGAGGAATCAATCAACGTGATTTTGGTCGCATGTTGGTCAAAGAATACGAGGGTGCTTATCGAGCAATTACTTATTTTGTCGAAAAAGGACATAAAAATATTGGTTTGTTAAAAGAAAAAACAGGCTATTATCAGTTAGAAGAACGTTTGAATGGTTATCGTCACGCCTTAAAGGATTCTAAAATCACTTATAAAGGGAAATATGTCGAAGAAGGCGAATTGACAATTGAAGGGGGGTATCAGGCAGCAAAAAAACTATTGAGTCATCGTGAAGTGACGGCAATTTTTTGTAGCAACGATGCTATGGCAATCGGATGCTATAAAGCGATTTACGAACAAGGAAGAAAAGTTCCAGAAGATATTTCGGTAATTGGGTTTGATGATCTTGTTCTTTCTCGATACATTACTCCACCATTGACAACGGTTAAGCAACCTATTTTTGATATTGGGTTTACTGCTGCGAAATTTTTGGTCGATGCCATTGAATTTCCAAATAGACGAATTCCGAACAAAATTTTTGAAACAAAATTAATTTTTCGTGAAAGCGTGAAGGACTTAACAGGTGAACAATCATAAATAAAAAAATCTTTTAGCTTATGATTGACAAGTCCTTCGCCATATTGTATCCTGTATTTGAAAAGGGTTTCAAAGGTCTCATCTGTTAGGTAAAACGTTTTACTAAAGTGTTTTACCTTAAAGAAAAGTATTGTATAATGAAAAATGGTAGAGGAAGTGAGGGTTTAAGCTATGCGAATGGTGGATTTGATTGAAAAGAAAAGAAACGGAAATTCCTTAACAAAAGAGGAAATTTCATACATTATTAAGAACTATACGGCGGATCAAATCCCAGATTATCAAATGAGCGCGTTATTAATGGCTATTTTTTATGAGGATATGACTGATGAAGAAATTGTAGCCTTAACAATGGCTATGGTTCAGTCAGGTGAACAAATTGATTTATCCTCTATTGAAGGCATCAAAGTTGACAAACATTCGACAGGTGGCGTTGGCGATACAACAACCTTGGTACTGGCCCCTCTTGTAGCAAGTGTAGGTGTTCCAGTAGCTAAGATGTCGGGTCGTGGGTTAGGCTATACCGGTGGGACTTTGGATAAATTAGAGGCAATTCCCGGTTTTAAAATCGAACTATCAGAAGAAGATTTTATCCGTATTGTGAATGAAAGCAAAGTAGCTGTCATTGGCCAATCGGGAAATTTAGCGCCAGCTGATAAAAAATTATATGCGCTACGTGATGTGACGGCAACAGTTGATTCAATTCCTTTGATTGCAAGTTCTATTATGAGTAAAAAAATAGCGGCAGGAGCAGATGGCATTGTTTTAGATGTGACAACTGGCGATGGTGCTTTTATGAAAAATATTGAGGATGCCATTCGTTTGGCTCAGACGATGGTGCGTATTGGGAAACTAGCCAACCGTCAAACCATGGCTGTCATATCTGATATGAGTCAGCCTTTAGGTGAAGCGATCGGAAATAGTCTAGAAGTCATCGAGGCCATCGAAACCTTGCAAGGAAGAGGACCTGCAGATCTTTTAGAAATGTGTTATGCCTTAGGAAGTCAAATGGTTGTTTTAGCCAAACAAGCGGATGATTTGGATGAGGCTCGCTCAAAATTAGAAGAAGCTTTACAGACAGGGGCAGCCTTAGATAAATTCAAAGAAATGGTCCAAAATCAAGGGGGCGACACCACTGTAATTGATCATCCGGATCAATTACTTTCGGCAAAATACACTGTTGAATTACCTGCTAAAAAAGCAGGAGTTGTGACAAAAATTGTGGCCAATGAAATTGGTGTTGCAGCAATGATGTTAGGCGCTGGACGTCAAACCAAAGAGGATGCAATTGACCATGCTGTTGGCTTGAAGTTAAGGAAAAAGGTGGGCGATTCGGTGCAAGAAGGCGATTCGCTGGTGTCCATCTACAGTAATACAAAAGCAATAGAAGAAGTAAAAGAATTATTGTATGAAAATATAACTATTGGAGAAACAGCGAAAGAGCCAGTGTTAATCCATAAAATCATTACAGAATAGAGGGATGCAAAAATGGAATTGAATCGTTTGATTGATCATACGATATTAAAAGCAGAAACACCAAAAGAAGAAGTATTACGAATCATTCAAGAAGCAAAAGTCCATCATTTTTATTCGGTTTGTATCAATCCGACTTGGGTGAAATTAGCAAAAGAAGAGTTAACGGGCGAACCCATTGCTATTTGTACCGTGATTGGGTTTCCCTTAGGTGCCAATACCACAGCTGTCAAAGCCTTTGAAGCAAAAGAAGCTATTGAAAACGGGGCTGATGAAGTCGATATGGTAATAAATATTGGTTACATGAAATCAAAGATGTTTGAAGAGGTGCAAGCAGATATTGAAGCTGTTGTCAAAACGGCTAAAGATAGGGCGTTAGTAAAAGTAATCATTGAGACGGCTTTATTAACCAATGAAGAAATTGTGAAAGCTTGTCAGTTAGCAAAAGCCGCTGGAGCTGATTTCGTAAAGACTTCAACTGGTTTTTCAACAGGTGGCGCAAAAGTAGAAGACGTTACTTTGATGCGTGAAACAGTCGGAAACGAAATGGGTGTCAAAGCTTCAGGTGGTATTCATAGTGAACAAGAGGCCGTGGCGCTAGTTGAAGCAGGTGCGTCTCGTTTAGGAACGAGCGCTAGTATTGCAATCGTCAGTGGCGAAACTGGCAAAGGGTATTAAGAGGTAGGAAAATGACACAAACAGAAAACGAATGGATAGAAATTGCCATACAAGCCTTGGAGAAAGCCTATGTGCCTTATTCACATTTTCCAGTAGGAGCTTGTTTGGTAACAAAAGAAGGAAAGCTTTATCAAGGAATCAACATTGAAAATGCATCATACGGATTGACTAACTGTGCCGAACGTACAGCAATTTTTAAAGCTGTCTCTGAAGGCGAACGGGAATTTAAACATCTGGTCATTGCCGGACACACACCGGAACCAATCTCGCCATGTGGTGCTTGTCGACAAGTAATGGTTGAATTTTTTGAACCGGATATGCCAGTGACTCTCATCGGAGATCACGGTGTGTTAAAAGAAACAACGGTAGAAGAATTATTACCTTATTCATTTACAAAGAAAGATCTATAATTTACGATTCATTCAGTCCTAGACTGTTGAAAATAAAAAAACTATTTTAGGGGGCTTTACAGAAATGAAGAAAGCAAAATTATTCGGGTTTAGCACTGTTGCCTTGGCAAGTGTACTTTTACTTGGTGCTTGTGGGGGAAATGGTGGAGGAACCGATAGCACCGGTTCTTCAGCAACAGATGACGGAGCAGCGACAGGAAGCGTTGAAAAAACAGCCGCTTTAATCACAGACACAGGAGGTATCGATGATCGTTCCTTTAACCAATCCGCTTGGGAAGGCTTACAAGCATGGGGCGAGGAAAATAATGTTGAAAAAGGATCAGATGGGTTTAATTATTTCCAATCATCCAATGAATCAGATTATATTCCTAACATTGACCAAGCATTAAATGCTGGATTTGGAACTATTTTTGGAATTGGTTATAAACTACAACCAGCTATCGCACAACAAGCTGCCTCTAATCCTGATACAAACTTTGTTATTATCGATGATGCTGCAGATGGTGATAATATAGTTTCGGCAACTTTCAAAGACCATGAAGCTGCCTATTTAGCCGGAATCGCTGCTTCTTATTCAACAGAAACAAATAAAGTTGGCTTTATCGGTGGTGTTGAGGGCGAAGTTATTGGTCGTTTTGAAGCTGGTTTCTTAGCCGGTGTTGAAGCAGGTGCAAAAGAATTAGATAAAGAAGTAGAAGTGTTGAATCAATACGCCGGAGACTTTAGTGCGCCAGACAAAGGTCGTTCTATTGCTCAAGGAATGTATTCTCAAGGTGCTGATATCATTTATCACGCTTCTGGTGGTACAGGAAATGGTGTCTTCCAAGAAGCAAAAGCTCGTAATGAATCTGGTGATGAAAAAGTTTGGGTCATCGGAGTAGATCGTGACCAAGCAGATGAAGGAAAATATAACAAAGATGGTCAAGAAGAAAACTTTACTTTAACCTCTACACTTAAAGGTGTTGGGACAGTCGTACAAGATTTGGCACAAAAATCAGCAGATGGTGAATTCCCTGGCGGTGACCATGTCGATTATGGATTGAAAGAAGGTTCTGTAGATCTTACAGACGGACAACTATCAGAAGATGCCAAGGAAGCTGTTAAACAAGTAAAACAAGATATCATCGATGGTAAAATCGATGTACCAGAAAAACCGTAAGTTAAATAGGTTCGATTATCGCCTTGTAAAAGGCAAGGTGATAATCGTTTCTCGTTTTTTTCCATCAGAGTTTCTTAAAAGTAAGAAATTCTGATGGGGGAAAAACTCTCAGTAGTCTTTTCAGAATGTTTTTTCATTACCAAATAGTCACTAATAGTAAAATGAATAAGGCTGTCTCTGACTAGCCTCAAAAAAGGATGTGAGTTGTGTGGCAGAGAAAAATATCGTCATTGAAATGCGTAAAATTACGAAGACTTTTGGAACGTTTCATGCAAATAAAGATATTGACCTTCAAATTAAAAAAGGAGAGATCCATGCGCTTTTGGGTGAAAACGGAGCGGGAAAGTCAACGTTGATGAATGTGTTATCAGGATTATTGGAACCTAGTTCAGGCGACATTTTAATCAATGGAAAAGCGGTGCAAATTACTAGTCCGACCAAGGCCAACCAATTAGGAATTGGCATGGTCCATCAACACTTTATGCTGGTGGATGCTTTTACAGTCACAGAGAATATTATTTTAGGAAGTGAACCCAGCAAATTTGGGAAACTAGATCAAAAGAAAGCTCGTAAAGAGATTGTTTCACTTTCTGAACAATATGGTTTATCAGTAAATCCAGATGCTAAAATTCAAGATATCTCAGTAGGAATGCAACAACGGGTAGAAATTCTCAAGACTTTGTATCGAGGCGCGGATATTTTAATTTTTGATGAACCAACAGCGGTATTGACACCACAAGAAATTGAAGAATTAATCGTGATTATGAAAGGGCTAGTCAAAGAAGGAAAGTCGATTATTTTGATTACCCATAAATTGGATGAAATCAAGTCGGTTGCTGATCGGTGTACCGTGATTCGTCGTGGACAAAAAATTGGTACGGTCGATGTCAAAAAGGTGACCTCACAAGAGTTAGCCGACATGATGGTAGGGCGTTCGGTTTCTTTTAAAACACCAAAGAAACCATTAGAACCACAAGAAGTCGTGTTGTCGATTCAAGATCTAGTTGTAAAAGAGAACCGTGGCTTAGAAGCGGTTAAACATTTGGATCTAGAAATTCGAGCCGGTGAAGTAGTGGGGATTGCGGGAATCGATGGCAATGGTCAATCTGAATTGATCCAAGCGTTAACTGGATTGCGGAAAGTTGAAAGTGGTAAAGTTATTTTAAATGATGAGGATATTACCAATAAACGGCCTCGAAAAATTACCGAGTCAGGAGTGGCTCATGTACCAGAAGATCGTCATAAATATGGCCTGGTATTAGAATTGTCGGTGGCTGAAAATATGGCTTTACAAACCTATTATCAAGTGCCACTAAGTAATGGTGGTGTATTAAATTATAGTGAAATCAATGAACAAGCACGTGATTGGATCGAAGAGTTTGATGTGCGAACTGTCAATGAACTTGTTCCAGCTCGTTCTTTATCAGGAGGGAACCAGCAAAAAGCAATCATTGCTCGTGAATTTAGTCGCGACCCTGATTTGTTGATCGTGGCTAATCCAACGCGAGGGCTCGATGTTGGAGCCATTGAATTTATTCATAAGCGTTTAATCGAACAACGAAATAAATATAAAGCTGTATTATTAGTTAGCTTTGAATTGGATGAAATTTTAGATGTTTCAGATAAAATCGCCGTCATGCATGATGGTAAAATTGTGGGTGTCGTGAAACCTGAAGAAACAACAGAACAAGAATTAGGATTATTGATGGCCGGATCTTCTTTGGAAAAAGCCAGACAAGAGTTAAAAGAGGAGGCAACTGTCAATGAATGATCGCAGTGAAAAAATACGTAATCTGATGGTACCTATTCTCTCGGTGCTTTTCGGCTTGATTTTAGGTGCTGTTTTAATGGTAGCCTTTGGTTTTAATCCAGTAAACGGGTATCGGTCCATGCTACAAGCCTCTTTGGGAAACCAACGTAGTATTGGTGAAACTTTACGACAAGCCACACCGTTGATCTTTACTGCTCTTGGCTTTTCAGTGGCAAACTCCGCTGGCTTTTTCAACATCGGTTTATCTGGACAAGCACTTTGTGGCTGGGTCGTTAGTGTTTGGACAGCTTTGGCTTTTCCTGACTTGCCTAAAGTAGTTTTATTACCTTTATGTGTGTTATTAGGAGCCGCAGCAGGAGCAATTGCCGCTGCAATTCCGGGGATATTACGGGCTTTCTTTGGAACTAGTGAAGTAATTGTTACAATTATGATGAATTATATTTTGTTGTATTTAAGTACGTTTATCCTACACGATGTGATTCCCGAAAGTTATCGTTCTAGTTTTGATTCTTCCAACGTCATTTCACCAAATGCCAGTCTACGTATGGAAAGTTTGACACAATTTTTCGGTGGCTCACGGGTAAATGGTGGGTTAATCCTTGCTTTGGTTTTTCTAGTTCTGTGTTGGTTCTTGATGAAAAAAACAACCTTGGGATTTGAAATTCGTTCTGTTGGTTTGAATCCGGATGCTTCTGAATACGCTGGAATGAGCAGTAAAAAAACCATCGTGTTGTCTATGGTCATTTCTGGTGCTTTAGCAGGATTAGGCGGTGTTGTTGAAGGGTTAGGGACGTATCAGAACTTCTTTGTTCAAACGACCTCTTTAGCAATAGGCTTTGATGGCATGGCGGTGTCTTTACTAGGATCAGGAACCTCAATTGGTATCTTGCTTTCGGCATTGTTATTTAGTATCTTAAAAATTGGTGGCTTGGGCATGCAAACCGGTGCTAATGTTCCATTTGAAGTTGTCAATGTATCGATTGCTTTGATTATCTTCTTTGTAGGAATTAATTATGTAATCCGTCTTTTGCTTGCTAAACTGGCGCCTGGAAAGAAACAAGAAGAGATTGTTTCAACCATTGAAACGACGACAAATGAGCAAGAAGAAAAAGGAGGCGATCTATAATGTCAGCAGTTGATTTGATTGCATTGATTGTAACATCGACACTTGTATACTCCACTCCTTTGATTTTGACCGCTTTGGGAGGTACTTTTTCAGAGCGAAGTGGGATTGTAAACGTCGGTTTGGAAGGAATTATGATCATGGGTGCATTTAGCTCGGTGGTTTTTAACTTAACCATGGCAGACAGCCTTGGATCGTTAACGCCATGGATTGCTATTTTAGTTGGTGGTGTAGTTGGTATTGCTTTTTCTTTATTACATGCGGTAGCAACCATCAATTTTCGAGCAGACCACATCATAAGTGGAACAGTCATTAATTTAATGGCTCCTGCTTTAGGCGTTTTTTTGATTAAGACTTGGTATGATAAAGGCCAAACGGATAATATCAGTTATAATCTAGGTTATTTCTCTTTTCCAGGCTTAAAAAATATTCCTGTACTTGGAAAGATATTTTTCAAAAATACGTTTTTACCTGCTTATCTTGCTATTTTGATTGCAATCTTGGCTTGGTTTATTCTGTTTAAGACCCGTTTTGGTTTACGCTTGCGGTCTGTTGGAGAACATCCTCAAGCAGCTGATACACTGGGAATCAATGTCTATAAGTTTCGTTATGCGGGCGTTTTGATTTCTGGCTTACTTGGGGGCATGGGAGGGGCCATTTTTGCTCAATCTATTTCGGGAAATTTCTCGGCAGGAACCATCGTCGGTCAAGGCTTTATCTCAATGGCAGCGATGATTTTTGGGAAATGGAATCCACTAGGTGCTATGGGGGCTGCTTTATTCTTTGGTTTTGCGCAAAGCTTAAGTATTATCGGCGGTCAATTACCAGTGATTTCTTCCATCCCATCTGTTTGGTTACAAATCGCTCCTTATTTATTAACAATCATTGTGCTGGTATTATTCTTAGGTCAGTCTTCAGGACCTAAAGCAAACGGTAAAAATTATATCAAAACAAAATAAGTTAAAAAAGGGTGGGTACAAGGGACAGTGTTTCTTTGTCTTGCCCTTTGTTTTGTATTAAAATAAAGATAACAAAAAGAAAGTAGGGATAGAGATGTTTAAACGTGTACATTTAGTTGTAATGGATTCTGTCGGTATTGGAGAAGCTCCGGATGCAGATAAATTTAATGATAAAGGCGCCGATACGCTAGGTCATATTGCAGAAGTGGCAGGCTTGACGGTTCCTAATTTAGAGAAATTAGGTCTAGGAACAATTCGTCCGCTAGAAGGGGTAAAAGAAGTTTCTGACCATAAAGGGTATGCCACAAAATTAGAAGAAGTTTCTGTTGGTAAAGATACCATGACTGGTCACTGGGAAATCATGGGCTTAAACATCAAGACACCTTTCCGCGTATTTCCTGATGGATTCCCTGAAGAATTGTTGGCAAAAATTGAAGCTTTTTCGGGACGTCACATCGTCTGCAACAAGCCCTATTCAGGCACAGAAGTCATTAAAGATTACGGAAAACATCAAATGGAAACCGGTGACTTGATCGTCTATACTTCTGCAGACCCTGTATTACAAATCGCAGCTCATGAAGAAGTGATTCCACTAGAAGAATTGTATCGCATTTGTGAATACACTCGAGAAATCACAAAAGATGACCCTTATATGATTGGCCGAATTATTGCTCGTCCTTATGTCGGTGAACCTGGTGACTTTACGCGTACCAGCAATCGTCATGACTATGCCTTAGATCCCTTTGGTAAAACTGTGTTGGATTCATTGAAAGAAAATGGCAAGGATGTCATTGCGGTCGGAAAAATCAATGATATCTTCAATGGGCAAGGTATCACAGATTTTGTTCGTACCAAGAGTAATATGGACGGCGTTGATAAGTTAATCGATATCATGGGTAAAGATTTTCATGGCATGAGTTTTACCAACCTCGTCGATTTTGATGCCATGTATGGTCATCGTCGTGATGTAGAAGGCTATGCTCGGGCCATTGAAGACTTTGATGGTCGACTTCCAGAAATGATTGAAGCTATGGATGATGACGATCTTTTAATGATTACAGCGGACCACGGCAATGATCCCACCTTCCCAGGAACAGATCATACACGTGAATATGTGCCATTATTGATCTTTAGCAAAAAGTTTGTGGGTCAAGGGGCAATTCCAGTTGGACATTATGCAGATATTTCGGCTACGATAGCTGAAAACTTTTCAGTGCCGAAAACCGAAAATGGAGTTAGTTTCTTAAAAAATTTGAAATAATTACCAATAAATAAATGAAAGTGGGAGTCAATATGTGAATCCCACTTTCATCAAATTTAAAGGAGAATATAGATGACATTACGAGAAAAGTTAACAGAAACCGTAAACTATATCCATGATCAAGGAGTGGATAGAGTAGAATTTGGTTTGATTTTAGGCTCTGGTTTAGGTGAACTAGCAGAAGAAATCAAGGACGCAACCGTCATTTCTTACCAAGATATTCCTCATTTTCCCGAATCGACTGTTGTCGGTCATGCGGGTCAATTAGTTTATGGCACTCTTTCTGGAAAAAAAGTGTTGGCGATGCAAGGCCGTTTTCATTATTATGAAGGCCATAACATGCAGACAGTCACCTATCCAGTTCGAGTGATGGCTGCCCTAAAGGCACATTCACTGATTGTAACCAATGCTTGTGGAGGAGTGAATACTTCTTTTCATCCAGGTGATTTGATGCTGATTACTGATCAAATCAATTATATGGGGACGAATCCTTTGATTGGAACAAATGATGATGAGATGGGGCCGCGTTTTCCTGATATGAGTCATGCTTACAACACTTCTTATCAAGAAGTTGCAAAAAAAGTAGCTCAAAGTTTAGGCATCCATTTACAAGAAGGAGTCTATATGGCTTTTTCAGGTCCAACCTATGAAACACCAGCCGAAGTTCGTTTTGCTCGAACAGCAGGTGCAGATGCAGTCGGTATGTCAACCGTACCTGAGGTGATTGTAGCTGTTCATAGCGGTCTAAAGGTCTTGGGAGTTTCCTGTATTACCAATTTGGCGGCTGGCATGCAAGCCAACTTAAATCATGAAGAAGTGGTTCAAACAACTGAACGTGTGAAAGAAGATTTCAAAATATTGATTAAAAATACCCTAGCAAAATTATAAGAAAAGAGGAATAAAGAGTGAGTACACATATTGGCGCAAAAAAAGGCGATATTGCAGATAAAATTTTATTGCCAGGCGACCCGTTACGGGCAAAATACATTGCAGAAACATTTTTAGAAAATCCAGTTTGTTACAATGAGGTTCGAGGAATGTTAGGCTATACAGGCACTTATAAGGGCGAACGGATATCGGTACAAGGAACGGGAATGGGGATGCCTTCTTGTTCAATTTATGCGCATGAATTGATTAATGAGTACGGTGTAAAAAAATTGATTCGTGTAGGAACATGTGGTGCCATTTCAAAAAATGTACACGTTCGTGATTTGATTCTTGCTCAAGGTGCTGTTACTAGTTCAGCTATGGTACAAAAAAACTTTGACCTTTTTCATTTTGCCCCAATTGCTGACTTTGATTTATTGAAAAAAGCGTACGATATTACTCAAGAAAATGGGTATACTACCCATGTAGGAAATATCTTATCAGAAGATACTTTTTATAAAGAAGATATGACTGAAACTTGGAAATTAGCCGAACTTGGCGTCATGGGGGTTGAAATGGAGGCTGCTGCTCTTTATTATCTGGGGGCAAAATTCCATGTTCAAGCTTTAGCAATTTGTACAGTAAGTGATCATATGGTCACAGGCGAAGATACCACTTCTGAAGAACGTGAAAAGACCTTTAATGATATGATTAGAGTAGGGCTTGAAACAGCAATCAGATAGGAGTGTAACGATGGATAATTTTAATTTTCATGTCACCACAGATATTCGTTTTGGTAGGGACCGTTTAAACGAATTACCTGAAGCTTTAAACGTTTATGGAAAAAAAGTGTTAATGGTATATGGCGGTGGAAGCATCAAGAAAAATGGTCTTTACGAACAACTAGGTAAAATACTTACGGAAAATGGAAATAAAGTCTATGAACTTTCGGGTGTAGAGCCTAATCCGCGGATTGAAACCGTTAGAAAAGGCGTAATGGTTTGTAAGGAAAAAAACATTGACGTTCTTTTGGCCGTGGGTGGTGGTTCTGTAATTGATTGTAGTAAAGCAATTGCTGGTGGCGTTTATGTTACAGGTGATTTATGGAGCGATTATGTCGAAAAACGTCAATATGACGGTCCTGCTTTACCAATCGTGACCGTCGTGACATTAGCAGCGACCGGTAGTGAAATGAATAACGGCGGTGTGATTTCGAATCTAAACACGCAACAAAAATTAGGAATCCATGGGAAAGCTTTATTACCAAAAGTTTCCTTTTTGGATCCAAGTCATACTTTTTCAGTTCCTACTTATCAAACCGCAGCTGGATCAGCTGATATTTTAAGTCACTTAATGGAAAACTATTTTAATACTACTACCGGCACTGAGGTACAAGATGGTATTGCCGAAGGACTTATGAAAACGGTGATTCATTATTTACCAATTGCTTTACAAACACCTGATGATTATGAAGCACGGGCAAATTTGATGTGGTCATCTACCTTGGCGCTCAATGGATTGACAGGTTCTGGCAAACACGGTTGTTGGTCTTGTCATGCGATGGAACATGAACTCAGCGCCTTTTATGATGTCACTCACGGTGTAGGTCTGGCTATTTTGACGCCAAGATGGATGTTGCATGTTTTAAATGAAGAAACCATGCCAAAGTTTGTGCGTTTTGCTCGAAACGTTTGGAATGTGACAGAACCAGATCCTCAAAAAGCAGCAAAAGAAGGAATTCAAAAATTATATGAGTTTTTCCTGTCTTGTGATATTCCAATGACCTTGCCAGAAATAGGAATTGATTCTATGAAATTTAAAGAAATGGCTAAACGAGCAGTTCATCAAAATAAAATTGCAACCGACGCTTTTGTCCCTTTGCAAGAAACAGATGTGCTTGAAATTTATGAAAAAAGCTTGAACCCGATAGTATTTTAAATACAAAAAAGCCATCTCTTTTAAGGAGATGGCTTTTTGATTATAGATAGTATTTTTCAGAAACAGTTAAATCATCATTTAATTCATAAACAAGCGGTTTACCTGTTGGAATTTCAAGATCCATGATGTCATCGTCGGAAATGCCTTCAATGTGTTTTGCTAAAGCGCGCAAAGAGTTCCCGTGAGCAGCGACTAATACTGTTTTGTTGTCGCGCAATGCAGGCGCAATTTGATCTTCCCAGAAAGGTAGAGCACGTTCAAGTGTTACTTTCAAGTTTTCACCGCCAGGGACAGTCCGTGGATCAAGAGTTGCATAACGACGATCAGGTTCCGGGTCTGCTAATGGAGGCAAGGTATCATAAGAGCGGCGCCAAATATGAACTTGTTCATCGCCATATTTGTCACGTGTATCTTGTTTGTTCAAACCTTGTAATTTTCCATAATGACGTTCATTTAAACGCCATGATTTCACTTCAGGCACCCACAATTGATCAGATTCTTCTAATACATAGTGACAAGTTTTGATGGCACGTGTCAGTACAGAAGTATAGGCGATATCAAATTCAATTCCAGCTTCTTTCACTTTGCGTCCAGCTTCTTTGGCTTCTTCCACACCTTCAGGAGCTAAATCAACGTCTACCCAACCAGTAAATTGATTAAGTTTGTTCCATTCACTCATTCCATGACGTGTAAAAACTAATTTTGGCATAAAAAATTCTCCTTTGTTTCGAATTTATAAATAAGTTTCCTTTTTTATTGTACACTTTTTTACGAAGTTTTTCCATTGCAAATTGATAGAAACTGATAAAGGTAGAGAATCTCTACCTGCATTTATCTGCTTAGATGGTTAGCGAATATTGGAAATGGTTTCGACGCCGGTTTCTCTTCCTACGATGACTGTATTGACTGTATTTAAAAATAAGCCGTGTTCAACTACACCAACTGTATGATCTAAGACATCACTTAATGCAAAAGGATCTTCTATAACGTCTAAATGTAAGTCAATAATAGAATGCCCGCAATCTGTGACAGTTTTATTCGTATCAGAAATCATGCGGAAAACGGGATGATAGCCTTTTTTTTCAAATTGCTGAAAAATTTGTTGCTGGCCGTAAGGAATTACCTCAACAGGGAGAGGAAACGCTCCTAGCTTTTGGACCATTTTTGACCCATCTACAATCCAAATCACTTGATCGGAATAAGTTGCAACAATTTTTTCAAACAAAAGCGCTGCCCCACCACCTTTAATTCCTTGAAAGTCAGCACTTATTTCATCGGCGCCATCGATTGTTAAATCTACTTTTTTCACTTGATCGATTGTTTTAACGGGGATACCTAAGCTTTCTGCCTGCTTTTTGGAGGCAAAAGAAGTGGGAACGCCTAAAATGCGAAGTTTTTCTTCTTTTACACGTCGACCAATCTCTTTTATCATATAATAAGCAGTAGTCCCCGTACCTAGACCAACAACCATTCCATCTTCGACATAACGCGCAGCTTCAACACCAACCATTTCTTTTAGATTCATCTTATCCACCTCGGTTAATTAGTTGCTTCTATTATAAAGGTAGTTGTGATGAAAAAAAAGGAAAGAGTAGATTTTGACTTAAAAATTTGGTTCATTTCTGAATTTTTTAAAAAAATAAAGTAGTTGTCAGAGCTAGTTATAAAAATCTGCTACCATTCACAGTCGATTTGAAAGAACGCAACACTAGGAAGTGGTCTTGTTTGGTTGTAAAATTTAGTCATGAATTGTAGCAAAAAGTTTGAAAATAAAAAAAAGAAAGGGAAAGCCGTTGACAAGAACGAAAAATCATGATAATCTGTCAAAGGTGCTTTATAAACAGGTCTCTCTTTTGAGACGTGCTGACTGTGGAAAGTACAATAAGATAAGAGAATGCAAAAGTTTGCATTATTTTTTATCGAGAAAAAAGAACCACCTGGATGTGTGGAACTACACAGCGAATCAAGGAAGGAGGAAGAACAAGGAATGCCTACAATTAACCAATTAGTACGTAAACCTCGTAAATCCAAGAGCGGAAAATCAAATTCACCTGCATTGAACAAAGGATATAACAGTTTCAAAAAAATCCAAACAGACGTGAACTCACCTCAAAAGCGTGGGGTTGCAACTCGTGTTGGAACAATGACACCTAAGAAGCCGAACTCTGCTTTACGTAAATATGCGCGTGTTCGTTTGTCTAACTTGATCGAAGTAACAGCTTATATCCCAGGGATCGGCCACAACTTGCAAGAACACAGTGTTGTATTATTGCGTGGCGGTCGTGTAAAAGACTTGCCAGGGGTACGTTACCATATCGTTCGTGGCGCTTTGGATACAGCCGGTGTAAATGACCGTAAACAAGGACGCTCTAAATATGGTACTAAAAAACCTAAATAATTTGATCGCAAAATGAAATGATAAATGAACAATATTTCGGAAGGAGGAGTTACGGATGCCTCGTAAAGGTCCTGTTGCAAAACGTGATGTTTTACCTGATCCTATTTATAACTCAAAATTAGTAACACGCTTGATCAACCGGGTAATGGTCGATGGAAAACGCGGAGTTGCTTCAAATATTATCTACAACGCTTTTAAACAAGTTGGAGAAGCTACAGGTAATGATCCATTGGAAGTTTTCGAACAAGCAATGAAAAATGTTATGCCTGTCTTAGAAGTAAAAGCTCGTCGTGTTGGAGGTTCGAACTATCAAGTGCCCGTTGAAGTTCGTCCTGAACGCCGTACAACGCTAGGTCTTCGTTGGATTGTTAACTACGCTCGTTTGCGTGGAGAACATACCATGGAAGAACGTCTAGCAAAAGAAATCATGGATGCTGCTAATAATACTGGTGCTTCTGTGAAAAAACGTGAAGACACACATAAAACGGCAGAATCCAACCGTGCATTTGCACACTATCGTTGGTAAAATCCTCCCTGCTTTTTTAGTAGTAGAGAAATGACACAAGTTAGAATTTGAGAGGAGAACAACCTATAATGGCAAGAGAATTCCCATTAGAAAAAACGCGTAATATCGGTATCATGGCTCACGTCGATGCTGGTAAAACGACCACAACTGAACGTGTCTTGTACTATACCGGCCGTATTCACAAAATTGGTGAAACTCATGAAGGAGCTTCCCAAATGGACTGGATGGAACAAGAACAAGAACGTGGAATTACCATTACTTCTGCCGCTACGACAGCACAATGGAAAGGACACCGTGTAAACATCATTGACACTCCTGGACACGTGGATTTCACAATTGAAGTGCAACGTTCATTACGGGTGTTAGATGGAGCTGTAACTGTTCTTGATTCCCAATCAGGCGTTGAACCACAAACCGAAACAGTTTGGCGACAAGCAACTGAATATGGTGTTCCGCGTATTGTATTTTGTAACAAAATGGATAAAATTGGAGCGGACTTCTTGTATTCTGTATCTACTTTACATGATCGTTTGCAAGCAAATGCTCATCCTATCCAATTACCAATCGGAGCTGAAGATGATTTCCAAGGAATTATTGACTTGGTAACCATGAAAGCTGAAATTTATAAAGATGATTTAGGAACAGAAATCGAAATCGAAGACATTCCTGAAGAATATCTTGAACAAGCAGAAGAATGGCGCGAAAAATTAATTGAAGCTGTGGCAGATGTTGATGAAGATATTATGATGAAATTCTTAGAAGGTGAAGAAATCACTGAACAAGAATTAAAAGATGGTATCCGTAAAGCAACTCTTGCTGTTGAATTTTATCCAGTATTATGTGGATCAGCCTTTAAAAACAAAGGGGTTCAAATGATGTTGGATGCAGTTATTGATTATTTACCAGCACCAAATGATGTAGCTGCTATTAACGGGATTATTCCTGACACTGAAGAAGAAGTTGTCCGTCATTCTTCTGATGAAGAACCGTTTTCTTCGTTAGCGTTTAAAGTAATGACAGACCCATATGTTGGTCGGTTGACATTCTTCCGTGTTTATTCTGGTACATTAGAATCTGGTTCTTATGTACTGAATGCTACAAAAGGCAAACGGGAACGTATCGGACGTATTTTGCAAATGCATGCGAACCATCGTAATGAAATCGACACGGTTTATTCTGGTGATATCGCCGCTGCAGTTGGTTTGAAAAATACGACAACAGGAGATACTCTTTGTGATGAGAAATCTCCAGTTATCTTAGAATCAATCAATTTCCCAGATCCAGTAATCGAAGTTGCTGTTGAACCTAAATCAAAAGCTGACCAAGATAAGATGGGAATTGCTTTACAAAAATTGGCTGAAGAAGATCCTTCATTCCGCGTAACCACAAATGAAGAAACTGGTGAAACAGTTATTGCCGGCATGGGTGAACTTCATTTAGATGTCTTAGTCGACCGGATGCGTCGTGAATTTAAAGTTGAAGCTAATGTCGGTGCGCCACAAGTTTCTTACCGTGAAACATTCCGCACGGCTTGTCAAGCAGAAGGTAAATTTATTCGTCAATCTGGTGGTAAAGGTCAATACGGACATGTATGGATCGAATTTACTCCAAACGAAGAAGGCGCTGGTTTCGAATTTGAAAATGCCATCGTCGGTGGGGTTGTTCCACGTGAATATATCCCAGCTGTTGAAAAAGGATTAGTCGATTCTATGGCTAATGGTGTGTTAGCTGGCTATCCAATGGTAGATATCAAAGCAAGACTTTATGATGGATCATACCATGATGTCGATTCCAGTGAAACAGCCTTTCGTATCGCTGCTTCTATGGCATTACGCGAAGCTGCTAGAAAAGCCAATCCAGTAATCTTGGAACCAATGATGCATGTCACAGTGACTGCTCCTGAAGAATATTTAGGAGATATCATGGGCCATGTAACTGCTCGTCGTGGACGCGTGGAAGGCATGGAAGCTCATGGGAATGCACAAATCGTAAATGCTATTGTACCACTAGCTGAAATGTTTGGGTATGCAACTACTTTACGTTCTTCAACTCAAGGACGTGGAACATTTATGATGACATTTGATCATTACGAAGATGTGCCAAAATCGATTCAAGAAGAAATTATTAAGAAAAACGGCGGAAATGCTGGATAATCTTAAAAAATGCACGAAGAATTACAGCAAATAACTATATTTTTTGTAGCTTTTCGTGTACAATGTACTATAATGATATGGGCTGGGAACTTGGATGAGTTTCTTACCTATCAAATAAACAAAACGTATTTTAGGAGGAACAATTTAAAATGGCAAAAGAAAAATATGACCGTTCTAAACCCCATGTTAATATTGGGACAATTGGACACGTTGACCATGGTAAAACTACATTAACAGCTGCAATCACAACTGTTTTAGCTAAAGAAGGCGGAGCTACTGCCATGGACTATGCATCAATCGATGGTGCACCAGAAGAACGTGATCGTGGAATTACGATCAATACTTCTCACGTGGAATATGAAACAAAAAATCGTCACTATGCACACGTGGACTGCCCAGGACACGCGGACTATGTTAAAAACATTATCACTGGTGCTGCTCAAATGGATGGAGCTATCTTAGTAGTTTCTGCTGCTGATGGTCCTATGCCACAAACTCGTGAACATATCTTACTTTCTCGTAACGTTGGCGTTCCTTATATCGTTGTTTTCTTAAACAAAATGGATATGGTGGATGACGAAGAATTACTTGAATTAGTTGAAATGGAAGTTCGTGATTTGTTAACTGAATATGACTTCCCAGGAGACGATATTCCAGTAATCACTGGTTCTGCTTTGAAAGCTTTAGAAGGCGACGAAGCTTACCAACAAAAGATTTTGGACTTGATGGATGCAGTTGATGAATACATCCCAACTCCAGAACGTGATACTGACAAACCATTTATGATGCCAGTTGAAGATGTATTCTCAATCACTGGTCGTGGTACTGTAGCAACAGGCCGTGTTGAACGTGGACAAGTTAAAGTCGGCGATGAAGTTGAAATCGTTGGTATTGCTGAAAAAACTTCTAAAACAACAGTTACGGGAGTTGAAATGTTCCGTAAATTGTTGGATTACGCAGAAGCAGGCGATAACATTGGTACATTACTTCGTGGTATTGCCCGTGAAGATATTGAACGTGGACAAGTTTTAGCTAAACCAGGTTCAATCACTCCACATACAAAGTTCTCTGCTGAAGTTTATGTATTGACAAAAGAAGAAGGTGGACGTCATACACCATTCTTCTCAAACTATCGTCCTCAATTCTACTTCCGTACAACAGACGTTACTGGTGTCGTTGAATTACCTGAAGGTACAGAAATGGTAATGCCTGGCGATAACGTAACAATGGAAGTTGAACTAATCCATCCAATCGCTATCGAAGAAGGAACTCGTTTCTCAGTTCGTGAAGGCGGACGTACGGTTGGTTCAGGCGTTGTTTCTGCAATCGAAGCTTAATTTTAGAATGACAAAAATCCTATCCATTCGTTTGGGTAGGATTTTTTTGCTATCTTTAAGTCAGTGTATGCTAAATCAAATGGCGCTGTTTTTTAAAAATTCAGTTACCTGAGCAAAACGAGTCTGGAAATCATCGTACTGTTCAGGAGCTAGTCGAGTATAATTGATTCGAACAGACATGGTATCATCACTAAATAGAAAAGAAGGAGCAACAAATAATTCTTTTTCTAAAAAAATGGACCATTGTCGTCTAGAAAGTTTTTGATGTTTCCAAGTTAGCCAATAATAAAGGCCACCACTAATAGCGGAGAATTGCCAATCGTTTTTAAATTCTGCAAGTAACTTCTCAAAACTTTGACTACGTTGGAATAGAGATCGTTCTAATTCCTTTTGTTTTTGTTGGTAATCACTTGACTTAAGCGCGTGATAAGCGAATAGTTGTGGGAAGATGTCAGACTCACCATCCATTTGATCTTTGGCTTTTGCTAGACTTTTTATTAAAGGTTTTGGAGCATAAAGCCAACCAATTTTTATAGAGGCACTAAACACTTTTGACAACGATCCGATATATACGACTTGATGGGGAGAAAGAGATTTTAACGAAGGAATAGATTGATCGAAACTTAAATCCTGAAAAACATCATCTTCAATGATTAATAAGTGATATTTCTGACAAATGGCCAAAATTTCATTACGACGTTTTAGAGACATCGTTTTTCCAGTTGGATTTTGGTGATTGGGAGTTAAATATAAGAGTCTGATTTTTTTTTGTTGAATAGCTTCTTCTAAAGCAGAAACAATAATACCTTCCTCATCTTGTTTAATTCCTACAAGACGCACTTGTAGTGAAGCAAATAAAGGTAATGAAAAAAGAAAGGATGGCTCCTCTGTTGCCAAGCTGTCGCCTGAAGATAATAATAAATTCATCAACAAGATAATTCCTTGAGTAGATCCTGAAGTAATCAATAAGTCCTGATTTTCATCAGGTAAATGCAATTGTTGTTGTAGAATATGACGAATTTCTTGTTTTAAAGGGGCGTACCCCGTACTTGTCAATTTTTCTTTTTCTTCACGTATTTGTTGCCAAGAAAAAGAGGGAAAAATAAAATTAGGAATCAATTGATTGGGGAGTGCTCCCGTGTATAAATCGATAGTAGTAGTGCTTTCTTTTCGTTGATTCAATTCTGATAAAAAAGGATCTTCTTTCAAGTAAGGCCCAGACAGCAGTGAACGCCATTGACTGAAGAGAAATTGACGACTTCCGAAGCGTCCAGGAGTAACTCGTGTGCCACTACCTTGCTTACGTAAAATCCAACCTGAACTAACCAGTTCATCGAGAGCATGGACAACAGTCGAGCGATTGACCTGATAGTGCTTAGCTAGCTGTCTTTCAGTGGGGAGTTTATCTCCTGGTTGCAACTCTCCAGTCTGTATATTAGTTATAATTTGATTGGCAATTTGTCTATAAAGTGGTAATTTACTCTTTCGATTGAGGTTCATGAAATTTCCCCCTTGTTAAATTGGATGGTCTAAAGATAGTCCAATTGGCTGTTTTCGTCAAGTTTAAATACTTGTATACTAGTTTTAATGGACAGATAAAAAGGAGGGTAAAGCTTTGAAAAAAGTAGTAACGATTGCAGGTTCTGATTCAACAGGCGGAGCTGGTATTCAAGCAGACCTAAAGACGTTTGAAGAGTATGGAGTTTTTGGCTTTTCAAGTTTAACTTCGATTGTAACGATGGATCCATCCGCGGGGTGGCAACATGAAGTAACACCAATACCTGCTAAATTATTAGAAAAACAATTGTGCTCTGTTTTTGCAGGTGCCCCAATGGATGCAATGAAAACAGGAATGATGGGCAATGAACAAAATATAGCTGTGGCAAGTTCTTTCATTCAAGAAGAAAAAATAAAAAATGTAGTGATTGATCCGGTTATAGCTTGTAAAGGGACTGCTCAAATTCTACAACCGAAAAGTGTAGCCGGAATAAAGAGATATCTTCTCCCGCAAGCTTTTATAGTAACTCCTAATTTGATTGAGGCTGGTATCTTAACAGAGTTAGGTGATTTAACTACCGTTTCAGACATGAAAAAAGCAGCTCGAATTTTATATAGTTTGGGTGCTAGAAATGTAGTGATCAAGGGCGGACGACGTTTGCCCGAATCAGAAGAGGCCATCGATTTATTATATGATGGAAGAAATGACTACCTATTAAAAGGAGAGTTGTTTGAAACGGATAATAATCATGGTGCTGGCTGTACATTTTCAGCAGCAATTACAGCTGGAGTAGCAAAAGGGTATAACGTCTATCAAGCCGTGAATATTGCCAAAGAATTTGTTGCTAGCGCGATTAAGCATGGGGTAACGATTAATCCGTATGTTGGACATGTTTGGCATGGCGCTTATACGCACGCAGAGGAAAGAATGGTGCAAATTGATGAAAAATAATACACGATCACTTGTTTTAATAGCCTTATTTACAGCTTTGACGGTAGTGGGCACGATTATAAAGATTCCTTTACCAACTGGTGCGTTTGTTCATCTAGGAAATGCAATTTTGCTGCTATCTGTCTTGTTTCTAGGCTTTTGGAAAGGATCACTTGCTGCCGGATTAGGTTTTGCCATTTTTGATTTAATGAACGGCTACGCTGCAGAAGCACCTTATTTTATTTTAGAAAGTTTGATTGTTGGTGCGGTAGCGTATAGTCTTTTTTCCCTATTTAATAAAAAGCCCCAAAAAGTTTGGCAGATTCTTGTGATTGCGGTGGGCACTGGAATTGCAAAATTAATCATGACACAAATAAAAAATACGGTGGTTCAATTAATAGTAGGGATGTCTCTAGGACCAGCATTTCTTACCGCTGCCACACGTCTTCCTGCCACTCTTGTCAATGTAATTTTGACTGCATTGATTGTTTCTTTTGTCTATTTTCCATTAAAAAAAGCAACCAGACGGATGTTTGAACAAAGACATATAGGTGAATAAGAAATAGAAAAAATTCCTTTTGTTAATTGAAAGGAATTTTTTTATGAAAATTTATCAAAAAAAGCTTACTAAAAAAAGAAAAAATAGAAAAAAAGTCTTTTTTTAAGTGAATAAAAAAGAAAATTACCAGAGGGTAACGAATTTTTTCAGAAAAGCTTGAATGAAATCGTAAACGTTACGCGAAGGCAAACGTGACTTTGCAAAAGTAAACGTGACTAAATTTGTGAAATAAAGCTTATTTAACATCAGTTTGTCTCAAGTGTCACCAGTCGATAAGAAGG
>DXDB01000137.1 GCA_019115705.1 Candidatus Tetragenococcus pullicola
TCCAAGAACGTCTACTCGGCCAAGGGGATTGAAATCTTATGTCCAAGAAACGCTAATTGTCCAAGGAAAACGAAATCTTATGTCCAAGAACGTGTACTCGGCCAAGGGAATTGAAATCTTATGTCCAAGAGAACGACAATCGTATGGATGTCCCAGTTAGGATGTTTTTTTCTTGAAATTTTTGTGACCTTTTCTTCATTAAATTGTTTTTCCGATTCAAAAATGATACGATGGAGTTGAAATGAAAAGAGGAGGAAACAAGGAATGCAATCCAAGTGGCAAACAAAAATTATTAATTTCATGAGAGGTCGTTATGGAATTTTTGATACATTAAATAAATTTTTATTAGTTATCAGTTTTGCACTATTGATCGTTATGGGATTTAAACCAATTCCAGTAGTAAATCTGATTCCTTTTGCCTTATTGATTTATATCTATTATCGAGTGTTTTCCAAAAAAATTTATGTTCGTGCCAATGAAAATCGCAAGTTTATGACAGCGACTGCAGGCATTCGAAAAAGATATCATTTTTACAAAGCGGCTGTTAAAAATAGGAAAACGTATCGATATTTTCATTGCCCTGATTGTCATCAAGAACTACGAGCACCCAAAGGAAAGGGCAAGATTAAAATCACTTGCTCCAAGTGTCACCATCAATTTGTAAAAAAAGTCTAGAATAAGCGGTGCCTTCTGAAAAAAGAAGGTACCTATTTTCTTAATAAGAGTTTTAAAAAAATTGTGAGAAGGGTGAAAATAACTAGAAATTTATGTTATTCTAGTTAGTGAAATAAATCACATTTAGGGAGGAATGAAATTTTAATGGCAAACTATGATTCTTTGTTTGAAAAAGCAACTCTACCAAATGGCTCAACGCTTAATAACAGGTTCGCACTTGCGCCAATGGTGGTATTTGATGGCGACGATGAGGGGTATGTAACCAAAGAAAGTGATGCGTTTATGCAACGTCGCAATGATGTTGGTGGTCTTTTGATAGGCGGGGCGAATGCTGTTTCTAAAATTGGTATTGGAGAACAGGGACAGTTGGCACTTTATGACGACTCTTTTATCGAAAGTCAAAAAGAATATGTCAAAGGGATGAAAGCTAAAGGAAACAAAGCAATTGTACAATTACAAAATGCTGGACGTGAAGCTCATTATGGTCAAAGAAAATATGGCAAAGCTTTTGGGCCCAGTACTGTTGATTTTCCTTTTTTAGACTATCCTGTTACAGAAATGACAGAAGGAGATATTCTTCAAGTAATTGATGACTTTGGTCAAGCCACGCGTCGAGCCATTGAAATTGGTTATGATGGTGTTGAAGTCCATGGAGCCAACCATTATCTGCTCCAACAATTCTTTTCTAGCTATTCAAACATTAGAGAAGACAAGTGGGGTAAGACGTTAGAAAATAGGATGCGTTTCCCATTAGCCATTTTAAAAGAAGTAAAAGAAACGGTTAAAAAATACGGATCTTCTGATTTCATCATTGGCTACCGCATCTCTCCTGAAGAAATTCACGGACAAAATATTGGCTATACAATCGATGATGCTTTAAAACTTGTTGAAGAAGTTGTTGCTTGTGGCGTTGATTACTTCCACGTTTCTACTTTTGGCGATGAAAGTTATAAGTCATTGGCCAGTGCAGGAAATCAAACGAAACCAATGAATACCTTAATCAAAAATCAAATAAACGGTCGTTGTCCTTTAGTAGTCGTTGGTGGCGTTAAGTCAGCCGATATTGCTAAAGACGCATTAAATTATGGAGATATTGTGGCCATGGGCTCTGTTGCACTAGCTGAACCAGACTTCGCTAATAAAGTAAAAGAAGGCAAAAAAGACACAATTAATCTTGATGTGACAGGACGTCAAGAAGATTTGAAATTGCCTGTAGAATTGGCAAAAGCCTATGCAGCTGGAGCTTTACCATTACCGCCTGTTAAAGGAATTGAGTCTTTTACCTTTAAAGAGGATTGACACAATTAAAAAGTTGAGCGAAACAGGACTCAACTTTTTAATTTTTTAATTTATCGGCTGGATATCACTAATAGACATAGTCGTTGACATGTTTTCATCGCCATTTTTAACAATAGTTGCTTTGTCTTCATCTACTGGTAGCAAGACGGCAATGACACTTTTATCAGGCAAAGTATTGAATTCTTTTTCGCGGTATTTCACAGGATACTGGTCAAAAATTGGTTGATCACCATGTGAAAGACTAACCGTGAAATCAAAATCAGTCAGCGTTTGCCCCGAACGATTGACAAAAAGAAAAATGTCATAGAGGGTTCCTTCTTCTTCATACCAATAGCCTGTGTAGTTAAAAGAAACATCGGAACCAACACCTAAATCTGGTTCTTCTTGTAACAATTCGTCAGCAACTTTTAAAATGTCATTGTTTGAAATGTTTTGCCCCGATTCTTCATAAGGATGAGATAAAACGAGCGTCAAATCACTGGTGTTTTCTACAGGTACGCTTTCTGATACAGCCGGCATTGTTTCCGTATTTTTTTCCTTGGAAGAGCAAGCAGACAAAATAAGCAAAGAGATAGTTCCTATAGCTAAAATATATTTTATTTTTTTCAAATAATTATCCTCCTAAAAAAAGTTGTATGACGAGGATAACATCGGTACACCAAAAAAGAGGTTTATTTTGCTTGCGAAAAAACAAACAAAATAAGCCTCTTGTTAAATTTAACGGTCAATCGTCAGTTCCATGATTTTTTGGCCATTATGGGGATCGCGCACCTTTAAAGCGGTGAACCCGAAAGATTCATAGAATGGGAATGCTTTTTCATTTTCAGGGTGAACACTTAGATAAACTTTTTCAACATGGAAATTATCATGCAGATAATTTAAAACGGACTTGAATAAGGCGTGACCATAGCCTTGATGTTGTTTCTTTTGATCGATCATAAAACGGTCGAACCAAATCGAGTGGTTTTCTTTGTCTTCAGCGCCGATCATCGCAAAGCCAACGATTCTTTTATCGACATATAGGGCAATAGGGGACCAGTTCATTCGTACGTCATAAGCAGCCTCAAGTAAGGAAAGTGAATTTGCTTCGATCATTTCTTCTTGGTGAGGTGCCACTTGCAATTTTGCAACAGTTCGCCAGTTTTCTTGGTTGATTGGTTTTAATTCATACCGCATAAAAATCCCTCCCTTTCCTCTAGTATAGCAAATTTAAGCGTTTTCGAAAGTAAAAAGATCGTCCATGCTAGTTATCCTATGATTTTTTCGTCATCCCATCGCCGTGACCTTTATTTTCAGAGGACGACAATAAAATAAGTTAATCAGAATTCTTCTAATCCTTTTGAGGGGAAAATGCGAAGAAAGTATAAATTATTGGCTGAAAAGTTTGAACTTCATTCTCAATTGGTCTACAATGAATGAGAATAATAGGAATTTGGAGGAAACGGGATGTCGACATTAGAGGTTAAAGATTTACATGTATCGGTTGAAGAAAAAGAAATCTTAAAAGGGGTAAACTTGACCCTTAAAACTGGTGAAATCCATGCCATTATGGGACCAAATGGGACAGGGAAATCAACGTTGTCTGCGGTCATTATGGGAAATCCCCATTATGAAATCACACAAGGAGATATTCTTTTGGATGGTCAAAGTATTTTAGAAATGGAAGTCGATGAACGAGCTAGAAAAGGCTTGTTTTTAGCCATGCAATATCCAAGCGAAATTCCAGGAATCACCAACGCTGAATTTATGCGCGCCGCAATCAACGCGAAACGCCCAGAAGATGATACGATTTCTGTAATGGAATTTATCAAGAAATTGGATGAAAAAATGGCTCTTTTAAATATGCCCGAAGAAATGGCGGAACGCTACTTGAATGAAGGATTTTCTGGTGGTGAAAAGAAACGGAATGAAATTTTACAACTATTAATGGTGGAACCTACGTTTGCTATTTTAGATGAAATCGATTCTGGTTTAGACATCGATGCCTTACAAGTAGTGGCCAAAGGTGTTAATGAAATGCGGAGCGACGATTTTGGTGCCTTGATCATTACCCATTATCAACGACTATTAAACTATATCACACCTGATGTGGTGCATATCATGATGGACGGAAAGGTTGTCCTAACAGGCGATGCTGATTTGGCCAAAAAATTGGAAGCAGAAGGTTATGCAGGTCTAAGTGCAGAACTTGGAATCGATTATAAAGAGGAAGAATAAGGAGGTCAAGCTGAATGAAAAAAAGTTTAACGACTTATCTTGACGGAATCCAAACCTTCTCGACATTAAAAGATGAGCCAAGTTGGATGCGTACGTTACGTCAAGAAGCAGTAGAAAAAACCGATGAATTGGCCTTGCCTTATATCGAACGCGTAAAATATAATCGCTGGCCGTTATTTAATATTGATAAAGCAAGTTTAAATGGGGAAGTAGAAACAACAGGTAATGTTCCGGACTTTGATGCGGTAAAAAATCGTCCCGTACTTGTGCAACAAGACCAACAAACTATTTTTGAACAATTGCCACAAGAATTGGTTGATCAAGGTGTTATTTTTACCGATATTTTTTCTGCCATGCATGATTACCCAGAACTCGTTGAAAATTATTATATGCAAAAAGCCGTGCCAGCGTTTGAAGATAAGATGACAGCAGCCCATGCAGCTTTTATGAATAGTGGCGTCTTTTTATATGTGCCTAAAAATGTGACAATCAAACAACCATTAGAAGCCTTGTTTTATCATAATGGCGATTTACCTGCTCACTATTTTAAACATGTACTAATTGTTGCTGATGAAAACAGTGAATTTTCTTATTTGGAACGCTTTATGAGTAATGGCGATGCGGCTAAAAAAGTTTCTGGTAATATTATCGTGGAAGTGGTGGCTAAAAAAGGCGCTCGCGTCAAATTTTCTGCCATCGATCAATTAGGAAAAAATATTTCTACTTATATGAATCGTCGGGGCTATTTGATGCGTGATGCTTCAATCGATTGGGCTTTGGGAGTCATGAATAGCGGAAATATTGTGGCTGATTTTGATTCTGATTTAGTCGGTGAAGCTGCTCATGCTGAGGTCAAAGCTGTTGCTATCAGTGCCGGCCATCAAATCCAAGCCATTGATACCCGAGTGACAAATAAAGGAAAACACACCATTGGTCACATCTTACAACATGGCGTAATCCGTGAAAGTGGCACCTTAACCTTTAACGGCATTGGTCATATCTTACACGGCGCAAAAGGAGCCGATGCCCAACAAGAAAGCCGGGTCTTGAATTTATCTGATCGGGCGCGTGGGGATGCCAATCCGATTTTATTGATTGATGAAAATGAAGTCACAGCCGGTCATGCTGCCAGTGTTGGCCGTGTCGACCCTGATCAAATGTATTATTTGATGAGTCGTGGCTTAGAAAAAGAAGAAGCCGAACGATTGGTAATTCGCGGTTTCTTAGGCCCAGTGTTGACGGCAATTCCGGTAAAAGAAGTACAAGAAGAATTGATCGATGTGATTGAAGGGAAGTTAAATGCATGATCGATGCAAAAAAGATTCGTCAAGAGTTTCCTATTTTAAATCAAGAAGTCAACGATGAAGCATTGGTTTATTTAGACAATGCTGCAACCACTCAAAAACCAGAAGCCGTCTTGCAAGTCATCGAAGACTACTATCATAAAAATAATGCCAATGTTCATCGCGGCGTCCACACCCTGGCGGAACGGGCAACAGAAGAATACGAAGCAGCACGCGAAAAAGTTCGGTCTTTTATTGGTGCCAATGAATCAGCGGAAGTCCTATTTACCAGAGGCACTACCACTAGTTTGAATTGGGTAGCCAAAAGTTACGGAGACCAATTTGTCAAAGCTGGCGATGAAATTGTCGTCACCCCGATGGAACATCATTCGAATCTGGTTTGTTGGCAACAATTGGCCAAACGTAAACAAGCAAAATTGGTTTACCTTTCATTGACTGAAGAAGGCTTTATCGATATGGACGATGCTCGCAAAAAAATTACAGATAAGACCGCAATTGTTGCCATCGCCCATGCCTCCAATGTTTTAGGAGTTGTCAATCCGATAAAAGAACTTGCTGAAATCGTCCATTTTCATCAAGCGGTGATTGTTGTGGATGGCGCCCAAGCTGTTCCCCATATGCCAGTCGATGTACAAGCGTTGGACGCTGACTTTTATGCTTTCAGTGGCCATAAAATGTGTGGACCGACTGGAATCGGCGTATTATATGGGAAGCGCCCTTTATTAGAACAAATGGAGCCAGTCGAATTTGGCGGTGAAATGATTGATTTCGTCTATGACAAAGACAGCACTTGGACCCAATTGCCTTGGAAATTTGAAGCAGGAACCCCCAATATTGCTGGCGGAATTGGCTTGGGAGCAGCCATTGATTATTTAAATGATATTGGCATGGAAGCTATCCACGCCCATGAAGAAAAACTGGTTTCTTATGTTTTGCCAAAACTTGAAGCAATTGAAGGTTTAACCATTTATGGTCCGAAAGATCCCCAAAAACATACGGCAGTCATTGCCTTTAACTTAGAAAATTTACATCCGCATGATGTCGCAACTGCTTTAGATATGGAAGGTGTAGCCGTTCGCGCCGGCCATCACTGTGCACAACCATTATTAAGACATTTGAATGTTGCTGCAACTGCTCGAGCTAGTTTTTATTTTTATAATACAAAAGAAGACGCTGATCGCTTGATTGAAGCCATCAACGCAACAAAGGAGTTTTTCAACAATGGCACTTTCTAAATTAGATAATCTCTACCGCCAAATCATTATGGATCACTCCAGCCATCCGCACCACAAAGGCACCTTGCCACAATCACAACATCAAATCGAATTAAACAATCCGACTTGTGGCGATGTGATCCACCTAGAAGTGAATACTGAAGATGGCCTAATCAAAGATATCGCCTTTGATGGTCATGGCTGTTCCATTTCAACTGCCAGTGCCTCCATGATGACCGACGTTATTCTCGGAAAAACCATCGAAGAAGCAAAAGCTATGTCAGATGATTTTTCCGAAATGGTTCAAGGAAATGAAGTTGCAAATATCGACCGCCTTGGCGATGCGGCTATGTTAAATGGCGTCACTAAATTTCCAGCCCGCGTCAAATGTGCAACGTTAGCCTGGAAAGCACTCGACAAAGCACTCGATAACCCCGAAAAAGGGATGGCCGACACCGGCTTTGTCAAACATTAAAAAAGTGAGGATGCTGTCCTCACTTTTTTTGAGTT
>DXDB01000138.1 GCA_019115705.1 Candidatus Tetragenococcus pullicola
TTATATAACCAAAAACGCCGTTGCACTGCTCTTGTTAGGAATTATCGCCCTGGTAAGTATCTTTTTAATAGTATTTGGCTTAATTAGTTTAGTCATTTTTTTATATTGGAATGCCATTATTGTATTGCGTCGTGAATCTCATTCACTAGCCAACTTGTTGACATTGATCTTAGCTATCGTCCTTACTTTTGTTTTGATTATTGACCAATTTCAGGTAATTAACCTCCCAGATTGGCTCATGTCTTTATTTTCTATTCTGCCCTTAAGTCTCACCTATTTTGCCTTTATTTTTTTAAATTTTCTAACCGTCTCGATTCTTTACCAATTCAACCATCCTCGCTTTAACCAAGATTTTATTATTGTGCTCGGCGCAGGTTTAATCGACGGTGAAAAAGTTTCTCCTCTTTTGGCAAAACGAATCGACTGTGCTCTTTCTTTTTATAAGGAACAAAAAAAACAGCACAAAGCCCCTAAACTGATTATGTCAGGTGGGCAAGGTGTGGATGAAAAGGTTTCTGAAGCCATTGCAATGAAGCGTTATGCAGTTTCTAAAAATATTTCTGAAGAAGATATCCTAGTAGAAACCAATTCCACCTCAACGTTTGAAAATATGAAATTTTCAAATGAAATGATCCACGCTAGAAAAGAAAAGGCAAATGTTATTTTCTCCTCCAATAATTATCATATTTTCCGAGCAGGTTTATTGGCTAGAAAAGCCGGAGTACATGCGGATGGAATTGGTGCGAAAACCGCCTTGTACTACTTGCCAAATGCTTTTTTAAGAGAATTTGTGGCAATTATTGCTATGCATAAAAAAAGACATTTTACTGTGATTGCTATTCTCACACTGCTAATTGTACTAAGGACTGTGATTTACATCTTCGCTCAGATACTTTCTTAATTGTTTTTAAAAATAAAAATAAAAAAAAGACAGGATTCCTGCCTTTTTTTATTTGTTTATTAAGCAAACTGCTTTCTATGAAATAGACTTTTTGCTCTTGCTTTTAAAGGAATACAAGCTTCTTGAATGGCACAATACTTATCTACCAATGTGACGATATAGCTTTCTTTATATCTTGGAAAAGCAAGTGTTGCTCCCCACATATGTTTAATGATGATGTCTTTTTCTAAATCTGTTAGTACGGTAATTTTCTCGGCATTTTTTACAGCAATCCGTGGATGCATATAGGCATGCGATCCTTCAACGAATTTTACAGTGTGCCAATCATAGAAAAACAAATCATGTAACAGACCAGCTCGAGCAGTCGCACGAACATCACCATGCCATTTTTTAGCAAGTTTATAACTATGATAAGAAACGCTAATCGAATGTTCTAATCGGGTTGAATGCATATGTTGAACAAACCCTGCTAACTTTTGAACATCTTCAGTATCTAACAAATCTTGAACATAGGAAACATATTCTAAATCATCTTTCCAAGTTTTCGTCATGCAATGGTTGCCACCTTTGTTTTAAGAATCTCAATTTTTTAGGGATTCTTTTTTATTTACTATGTCCCGAAGTATAGCACGTATTTCTAAAGAAAGTTTATAGAACAAACTTTTATAGTAAAGCTTAATCTTTTTTTTAGAATTATCATTAAGTAAAGACATACATCACTAAAGCCGCAGCCACAGCCACATTTAATGATTCGGCTTTTCCATAAATAGGAATATACAGATTAGCATCCGTGTGCTCTAATAAGTCTTTTGACACACCAGCCCCCTCGTTTCCTAGGATTAAAGCAACCTCAGAACTTTTTTCCACTTGATTATAGACAAGCGCTTCTTTATTTAAGGCAGTTCCATATATGGGAATACCTTCCTTTTTAAAATGTTTAATTTCTTCTTCTAGCTCACCTGAATAAATTGACAAATGATATTGGCTACCTTGCATGCTTCGTAAAACTTTTGTCATGTAGACATCTGCTGTACCTTTTCCGAGTAATACACCATCAAATCCCGCGGCATCTGCGGTACGAATCATCGTTCCCACATTTCCTGGATCTTGAATATTGTCCAATAATAACCATTTTCCTCGATAATTTATAGGGGCTCTCTCTTCTTTTTTGACGATGGCTAAAATTCCTTGAGGTGTTGGTAATTCAGAAAGGTCTTTCATCACCTCTTCAGAAACCAACCAACTCTCAATTGGTTGATTTAAAAGCCAATCTCCCCATTGCAAATAACCACGTTCATCAATTATAAGAAGAATCACTTGGGCATTATTTAAAACAGCTTCTTCTACCAAATGAAAACCTTCCAAAAGATATTTCCCCATTTTTTCTCGATACTTTCGTTTATGTAATTTTTTTATTTCTTTGATCTGCGCATTTTTTGTAGAATTTATTTCTTTCATTTGAACACTCCCCTTTATCCGACCCTTTTTTGATTATAGCATATTAGAGTTTACTTACTTGTTCAATTGGTTCAAAAAAGTTATTATTAAAGTAGAATAGATTATTTGATAGATGTTTTTGGGACAATTTTTTTACTTTCTAAAGAAATACTAATTGCTGAGAATCCACAAATAAAGGAGGAAACAATTGATGAGAAAGGTCCGCATAAATGTAAAGGGAAGAGTACAAGGTGTTGGCTTTCGTTACACAACAAAAATGGTTGCTGATCAATTAAATGTTCATGGACTTGCAGTAAATAATTCTGATGGATCGGTTACAATTGAAGCAACCGGCGATGAAAAAGCCATTCAAGACTTTATTAAAAAAGTGAAAGAATCTCCTTCTCCAGCGGGAAATGTCAATACAATTGATGTAACAGATGATGAAACCATTGAAGTACGTGATCAATTTTTAGCTAGATAAACGTTCTAAACTACAAAAAGTCATAGCAGTTTCTTTCAAAAATGAAGCAACTGCTATGACTTTTCTCTTAATTGAGGATTTCTTGACAACCTTTTTAAGAATGGTCACAATTCTTTCACATAATCTTATGATTTGGCAATTGAAAAACTATCTATTATCTAGTATAGTTAACATTGTTGAAATTTAAATAGAAGTAAAGGAAGAATTTAATGAAGAAATTAAAAAACTGGTTACTTACCTCTGGATTATTAACCATGGTTCTCACGCTTTCTGGTTGTGTGAAACGTTTAGAAAATGGTGAACCTGATCCTAATGGCCTGATTTATCAATATTTAGTACAACCCTTAGGAAATTTTTTGACCTATCTAGCCAACAATCTTAACTTTGGATTTGGGTTGGCTATTATTGTTGTAACAATTATCGTTCGCTTGATTATTTTACCCCTTGGTATCAATCAATCTCGCAAGTCGATGATTCAAAGTGAAAAAATGCAGTATTTAAAACCACAATTAGATATTGCCCAAGAAAATACTAAAAAAGCAACCACACAAGAAGAACAAATGCAAGCTTCGATGGATATGCAAAAAATTTATAAAGAAAATAATGTGAGCATGTTCGGTGGCATCGGTTGTCTGCCGATGTTGATCCAGATGCCTATTTTTACTGCTTTATTCTTTACTGCACAGTATACTCCAGGAATCAATGAAGCGACTTTTTTGGGAATCAATCTTGGCGAACGTAGCTTAATTTTAGTAGCCGTCGCAGGTGTCTTTTATGTGTTACAAAGCTTCCTTTCTATGATTGGCATACCAGACGAACAAAAGAAACAAATGCGCAGTATGATGATCGTTTCGCCACTTATGATTGTCTTCATGTCACTTTCATCACCAGCCGGTGTCACACTTTACTGGGTAATCGGTGGGGTCATTAGTTGTTTACAAACATTTATTACCAATGTCCTTATGAAACCTCGTATCAAAGCTCAAGTAGCAGAGGAAATGAGAAAAAATCCTCCCAAAGTTGTGGTCACTCGTAAAGAAGAACCTAAAAAAGCAAAACCGGCGAAACAAGAAAAACCAGCGAAAAACATCTCCTCTTCTAAAGGAACCGGACGCAATGCTGGAAAACAACAAAACCACAAGAAAAAATAATTTTACTATACAAAAGATCGTTTCTAGATGGAAATCATTGATTTCTGGCTCTTTGTCAAATAGTGTTGTTTAGCAATATCAATATAATTAAGAAGGACTTCGGTTCTTCTTTTTTTGTTATTTAATAAATCTTGATAAGTACATTAATCGTTGGAAGTTTCTTTTATTGAATATCCAGTACGCCTTGTTGGATAAGGACGCGTTTTCGGAGATGTTTAAACGTCCGAAATCCAAAAGCAATCCGTTGAATCACTTTAATTAAATTGTTTTTTCCTTCTAATTTTCCGTTTGAGTACGGTTGAGTAAAAGATAAGGTAATCGCTTTTCGATGTTTTTTTAAATACTGTAATGACTTGATAAATGGCCTTTCTAATGAAGACGGAAGATGATCAATGAGCCTAAAAAACTCAGAGGCATTATGCTCTTCAAAGGCATCTAATAAGTCTTGATACACGTCATAAGAAACTTTAAGAACAGGGTCGATTGTTAATAAATAATCGACTACTTCGGACTCTGTGACAAATTTTTGACGAAACAATGGAAATTGTTTGAGCTGTTCATAGCTTAGGTTTTTATGCTTCTTTAGCAGTTGTTTCCAGTATTTTTTTAACTTACGATAGTTTTTCCCGTCTTCCGAATCATTTTTATTTAAGCGATTCTGAGTGCGAATGCGTTGTTGGTTAAAGGCACGACTAATTTGTTGGATAATATGAAAATGGTCGATGAGTATTGTGGCATTGGGAAAAACTTTGGGAACCATGGAAGCATAGGCAGCGTTCATATCCATGACGACATGCTGGACACTTTGTCTTGCTTTTAGAGAAAAACGTTGAAAGAAAGTAATCAATTTAAAATTACGACGATCATCTAAAATATCAATTATTTTGCCTGTTTCGGCATCACTGAAAATAAAACACATCTTTCCTTCACAATCTCTCGTTCCTTTAAATTCATCAATTAAAAGATGCTTCGGTAAATAATTTTTCTTTGCTTGATAGTCACGATAAAAGGAATCTAACACGCGTTCGACCGTTTTAAAAGAGACGAAATACCGAGCGGCAATGTCTTTCATCGAAATCTTTTTCTTCAAGTCCACGGCAATGGCGAACTTCAAAGGTTGAGAAATATAACAATTTTTGGATACATAATAGGTTTGTGCCGAGAATGTGTGGTGACATTGCTTACACAAAAAACGTTGTTTGAAGAGCCTTAAAATCGTTGGTACTTCTTGAAAAGGGAGTAACTGAATATCTGACGGTTTCGGTGAATGCTTGATAATCGTTGTTCCGTCATTCACTGCACCGCAACACTCACATGCTTTGGGTGTATAGGTTAATACACCATAGAAAACATTGGTTAATTTTCCTTTCACTCTTTCTTTTTGATAGGCTTGATTAGAAAAGAAAAGACGAGAGTCTTTAATATTTAATAATTGTTTAAAAGTTAGGTCTAGCTTTTCATCCTTGATTTTGATATCTTTATAGCAGAGCATTTGTTTTCCCCCTTGAATTTTGTGTCCAACTTAATTATAAGGGAAACAGATGCTTTTTTGTTATACAAAGAAAAAGGGTGTTCCCACCAATTTCTTAGTAACAACACCAAATATTATAGACCCTTTTTATTTTGCTTAAAAATAGGTATAATAGATTTATTCAGACAAAAAATGAAAGGGGAATTTCTTCTTGCTGACTTCTTATCTTAATATTTTTATTTTATTTTTACTCATTTTTCTAGGTTACTTTCTTTCCTATCGTCAATGGTTTACTAATGATACGGTCGACGTCTTCTCAAAATTAGTATTAAATCTTTCATTACCATTTAGCATGTTTTTAAACATTACCGCAAATTTTTCTAAAAAAGAATTCTTAGCTCTTTTTTCAGGAATGATTATCCCCTTGCTTTCGATGCTATTGACCTTGGGGATTAGTTTTCTTTGTATCCGTCTGTTTAAGGTCCGCGACTCTCACAAAGGGACCTTTTCGACCATATTTACTTGTTCAAATACAATTTTTATTGGCTTACCCATTAATTTAGCAATTTTTGGTGAAAAAGCCATTCCCTTTGTTCTGTTGTATTACATCGTTAACACCACTATTTTTTGGACGATTGGAGTATTTCTAATTGCCAGAGATAACCCTTTAACAAAAGAGGCTAGGATTTCATTTCATCCCTTAGTCATGTTGAAAAAAATCTTTTCCCCTGCCTTGATAGGCTTTATTATTGGCCTTATTTTCATGCTATTATCCTGGCGGGTTCCTAATTTTATTGTTAAATTTGGAAGTTATTTGGCCGACTTGTCCACCCCTTTATCTATGTTTGCTATTGGAATCATGGTTTATTTTATAGGTATCAAAAACCTTAAACTGGAAAAAGATATCGTCTTGGTTTTACTGGGACGTTATCTAGTCTCCCCACTGATTGTTTGGCTGTTGGGCCGCTTCATAGAGGTTCCTAGCCTAATGTTAAAGGTCTTTATGGTACAAGCTGCGATGCCTGTACAAAATTCTATTCCAATTCTGGCTCGTAATTACCAAGGAGACGAAAAATTCGCTTCGGCAAGTCTTTGCTATTCGATCTTTTTTTACTTACCTTTTATCTGGCTTTTACTTTCTTTCTTATAGCCAAAAAGATCCGCGAAACATCCCTAGTAAGATGTTTCGTGGATCTTTTTTAGATACCTATTTTGTTACTAATTCATCGAGACTAGCTAAGGCATGAGCCATTTTTGATATTATCACTAGTTGTGTTAAACGATTCTTTCTAACTTCTGGATCTTCAGCCATTACCATTGTTTGATCAAAATAGTTCTCAATAAGTGGCCGAAGAGCAATCAAAGAAGCATAGTTTTCTTCCATTGTTTGATGGCTAAATTTACTAGACAAGTCTGATACTGCTTTATAAAGTGTCATTTCTGTATCATTTTCAAACAACTCAGGATTTACTTTATCTTTTGTCATGTCTGCTTTTTCAGCTAAATGGATGACACGTGTCAAAGCTTCGATAGAGGGTTTAAAGTCTGGATCTTTCAGATGATTTCTTAAGATATCTGCTGAATGAATGAGTTCTTGAAAGTCCTCTTGATCGGCGTTTAAAACAGCATCGATAACATCATAACGAATGTGTTGTTCAGAAAGAAATTGACGAATACGACCTTTTAAAAAGTTCAAGGCATCCGTATTGATATCTTCGAATTGGAAACCATAGCGTAAAGGATTGGTATTTATTTCTTTTTCAATACCATGTTCCAATTCTAAAAATGGAAATTTCCAACCTTTATCAGCAATGATTCGAATGATACCATAGCTTTGACGTCGTAAAGCATAAGGATCGTTTGAACTACTTGGTTTCAAATCAACCTCAAAAAATGTTATCAAACTATCCATTTTATCCGCAATTGATAAAACAGCTCCAATATTGGAAACAGGTAATTCTCCTTCACTAGAAATCGGCAAATAGTGCTCTCTTATTGCTTGGGCTACAGTAGGCTTTTCCCCTTGTAGCAAGGCATATTTTTCGCCCATAATCCCTTGTAACTCAGGAAATTCATCGACCATGTTGGTAACCAAATCAAATTTGTAAATTTCCGCTGCCCGCTCTAGATCTTCCTGTTCAATTGGCGACAATCCCACCGTTTGTCCAATGATTTTCGATATCGTTTGGACTCTCGCCATTTTTTCATAGATAGATCCAATTTTTTTATGGAAAGTGACGTTTTTCAATTTATTGACGCAATCATCAATCGTTAGTTGCTGATCTTCTTGGTAAAAGAATTGCGCATCGTCTAAGCGAGCAATCAATACTTTTTCATTTCCTGAAATGACGTGATCGATTCTAAATTCATTGCCATTTCTGACAGATACAAAATGTGGAAGTAAGCTTCCTTCTTTTGAACGAACATCAAAGTAACGTTGGTGCTCTTTCATCGAGGTGACCAAGACTTCTTCTGGCATCGCTAAATACTTTTCATCAAAATCCCCAACAAAAGCAGTTGGAAATTCCACAATGTTATTGACTTCTTCTAAGAGTTCTTCATCCATCGTGATTTCCCAATTATTTGTTTTTGCAATTGTTTCAATCTGTTTTATGATCATATTTTTTCTTTCGTTTGCATCGGCAATAACAAATTGATTTTTTAAACTTTCGAGATAATCCTTTGCATGATCAATTGCTACTTGTTGACCAAGAAAACGATGACCACGAGAAATGCGTCCTGATTTGATATCAAGGACTTCAAAGGGAATTACTTCGTCTTCTAACAAGGCCACAATCCAATGAATTGGTCGAATATATTCGAAATCAAATTTATTCCAATGCATGGTGACCGGAAAAGTCATCGCCTTAACTACTTCTTTTAAAGCTTTTAATAACTCAATAGCTGATTTACCAACCGTCTTTTTATGAACAAAAACATAATCTGTTCCTTTAACCTTTTTAAAAACAATATCAGAAGTTGTTACCCCTTGGCCTCGAACAAAACCTTGAGCCGCTTTTGACCACTCGCCATTTTCATCTAAAGCAATCTTTTTAGCAGGCCCTTTGATTTCTTCTTCTAGATCTTCTTGTTTTTCAGCAAGCCCATGAACAGCTACTGCGAGTCTTCTCGGAGTGCAATAAGCAGTGGTAGAAGAAAATGACAAACGGTTTTCTTCTAAAAAGCGCTCCATTCTTTGCTGCAATTGGTCGGAACTGGCAGTAACAACATGGGCCGGCATTTCTTCTAGACCGATTTCTAATAGTAATTCTTTTGCCATTTTACGCTTCCTCCTTCAATAATTCTTTAGCCTCTTTGGGATCTAATAATGGAAAGCCAAGTTTTTTACGCTCTGCAACGAAAATTTTAGCGACTTCCCTTGCCAAATTTCTAATTCTGGCTAAATAACCAGCACGTTCAGTTACAGAAACGGCACCTCGAGCATCCAAAAGATTAAAATTGTGACTACATTTTAATATATAATCATAAGCTGGATGCACTAAATTTTCTGAAAGACAACGTTTTGCTTCAGCCTCAAATTTATTAAAGTTATCCAATAGCATCTTTTGATCACTAATTTCAAAGGAATATTTGGAATGTTCATATTCAGGTTGAATAAAAATTTCTCCGTATCTAACGCCATTTGACCAGATAAGATCATAAACACTTTCTACTTCTTGAATATAAGAAGCCAAACGTTCTAGTCCATAAGTAATTTCAGAAGTGACTGGATGACAAGGCAGGCCTCCTACTTGTTGAAAATAAGTAAATTGTGTAATCTCCATACCATCTAACCATACTTCCCAACCAATGCCGGCACACCCCATTGATGGGTTTTCCCAGTTATCTTCAACAAAACGAATATCGTGTTCTAAAGGGTCGATTCCCAATAATTTTAAGCTTTCTAAATAAAGCTCCTGAATGTTTTCCGGTGACGGCTTCATGACGACTTGAAATTGATGGTGTTGATACAAACGATTGGGATTTTCACCATATCGTCCGTCAGCAGGTCGTCGTGATGGCTCTACATATGCTGCATTCCAAGGTTCAGGCCCAATCGCACGTAAAAAAGTATACGGACTCATGGTTCCTGCTCCTTTTTCAGTATCATAAGCCTGCATTAATAAGCAGCCTTCATCTGACCAAAATTTTTGTAAGGTCAAAATCATTTCTTGCACGGTAAGTTTTTCTTTCATTTGTTTATTCCCTACTTTCTCCAAATTAAAAATCCCTATACCTATACAATAAAGTATAGATATAGGGACGATTTATTCGCGGTTCCACCCTACTTCCGAATGATTCGGCAGCTTCATTTTTTTGTGCTCACAATTGCCTTCAACAATCAACTTCTTTATCTGGCTTTCACTTTCCCAGAATCGCTATAAAAGAGAGGTTACTGTTTTCATTTGTTCATCGCACGATTTGATTACTCTTATCATAGCTGTTTGTTGATTGGTTTGTCAATAAAAAAAGATGATTTTTTTCAGTCTTCTTTGGGCTTCATGATATCTTTCCAATCTTCCATTTGATCCAAGAATTTTTTACTCTTCAAATGCAGACCTACATAATCTTCGTAAAGCATATCGATGACCTGTCGAATTGCTTTTTTAGTAGTGTTTTTTAATTTTATTGAATGAATTTTTTCATAAGGAATCTGAGAGAATAAGCGGATAAAATGAACCGCCTTAGGATCGGCATGATAGCGATGAGGATCCTTATTCCAATGCTTTTCGCACAAAACACCATTATAAGAAGGCGAATAATCAAAGGCGCCTTGTGTCGTTTTGCAGAGGGCACAATGTTGCCAATCAATTGTAATACCGAAGCGTTGTAACAATTGAATCTCAAAAATATTTAAAATAACTTCTCCATCATTTCCTTCATCTAGCATAGTTAACGCTTGATATAAGAAATGGTATAAATGGGGGTCATAAACACGATCTTCAATGGCTGCATCTGCCAGATTCGTCATATACGTAGCATAACCAGCCAAAAAAATATCAGCCTGTATCTGTTTAAACGGATGAACCTCCTTGACACTATTTAAAAAAGACAAACCTTCAGTATTAAATTTTCCAATATAAACAGCTGCGGTGTATGGTTGAACGGCAGCGGTCAAAGGACTATTTGATTTATGGGCATTTCGAACATAAAACATCTGTTTTCCAGCAGATTCGGTAAAAATCTTAACAAGCTTATCTTTTTCTTTATGATCCTTACTAAAAAGGATAACCCCTTTTGATTCTGCAATTGCCATTTTGATCTCCTTTGGAAAAAGACAAGCAAGCAGATGATCAACTTCCACTGCCTGCTCGTCTTATTATTCTTCATCTTTCTTGTAGCCATAATCATTCAAATAAGTTTGTTTGTCACGCCAATTCTTTTGGACTTTTACCCAGAGCTCTAAATAGACTTTATCACCTAATAAATTTTCTATTTCGCGACGGGCTAAGGAACCAATTTTTTTCAACATTTGGCCACTTTTCCCGATAATAATTCCTTTTTGACTATCACGCTCAACGATAATCGTCGCTTGAATATGGATTTTATCATTTTCGTTTCTCTTCATTGACTCAATAGTCACAGCCACCGAATGAGGAACTTCATCTCTAGTCAATAACAGGACTTTTTCACGAATTAATTCAGAAACAATAAAGTACTCTGGGTGATCGGTCACTTGATCTTCAGGAAAATATTTTGGTCCTTCTGGCATATAACTTTCTAGACTTGTCAGTAAAGTCTCAACATTATTTCCTAAGGTAGCTGAGGTTGGAATTACTTCTGCAAAATCTATTTGTTCTGAATAGTCTTGAATAATTTCTAACAGATGATCTGGATGGATCTTATCAATTTTATTAATGATTAAAAAAACAGGCACTGAGCTGTTCTTTAACCGCTCCATGATTAAATTATCGCCTTTTCCTCGCTTTTGATCCGCACTGACCACAAACAAAACCACATCCACTTCTCTAATGGCACTATAAGCTGCTTCTACCATGACATCACCAAGTCTATGTTTCGGTTTATGAATGCCAGGCGTATCGATAAAAATAATTTGCGTTTCTGGAGTTGTATAAACCCCTTGAATCTTATTGCGTGTTGTTTGGGCTTTATCGCTAATAATTGTAATTTTTTGCCCAATGATACGATTTAATAACGTCGATTTTCCAACATTGGGACGACCAACGATTGCCGCAAATCCTGATGTATGTTTTTCCATAATTTCCTCACTTATTAATTAGTTGCACAATTACTGCATAGATTTTAGGAATAAAAATAATCATTCCTACTAAAATTGAAAAGCCGGCTGTCAATAAAACGGCTCCTGCGGCCATATCCTTGACTTTTTTTCCTAGTGGATGAAAATGTTTATTGGTCACCATATCTACTGTGTTTTCAAAGATTGTATTGATTATTTCCATCACCAACATTAAAAAAATACAGAGTAAAATCCACAACCATTCTTGTTGATTTAAGCGAAATAAAAAGCCAATGATAATAACCAAAACAGCCGAAAAACAATGGCTTCTCATATTTCGCTCGTCTTTTACGACCGTCCTTAAGCCGGTTAACGCAAATTCAATGGAGTTGATTAATTTTTTATTTTTTTCGATGGGATGTTTCTTATCGTTTAAGTCCATAAGCATTCAATATTTCCTTTTGTAATCCAAACATCTCTTTTTCGTCTTCAGGAGTCATGTGGTCATAACCATTGATGTGTAAAAAACCGTGAAGTGCTAAAAAACCAAGTTCTCGATCGTAACTATGACCATATTCTTGAGCTTGTTCTTTTGCTCGTTCCGTAGAGATCATAATATCGCCAAGCTCGTGCGGAAAATCGATTTCGTCCTCATCATCAAAACGAATGGGAATTTCGCCCTCACCTGGATCTTCAATCGCAAAGCTTATGACATCTGTCGGCATATCTTTTCCCCGATATTCTCGGTTGATTTCTTGGATTTGATTATTATTCATGAAAGTAACCGACATTTCTGTCGTTTCTGATAGCTTTAAATAATTAGCTGAAAATTGCAGCAGTTTTTCAATGTCTGCTACTTTTTGTTTCGAAACAGCTTGCGTTTGATCAAAAAAAGCGATCTCCATCAATTTTCTCCTCTTTCTTGTTCTTCTTTCATTTGTTGAGCTTCTGATTTCATCTTAGGATATTTTATTCGTGAATGGAAGGTGCTACATAAGCCATTTACCAAGGACTTTTCCATCATACGAATTTCACCTAAAGATAAACCTGACTCATCTAATTGGCCATCTAGGATCCGTTCATTGATTACATCTGAAACAAATTTTTTGATTTTTTCATTTGTCGGACTATCCATTGCACGCACAGCTGCTTCACAGGTATCTGCAATACTGACAATCCCTGCTTCTTTGGATTGTGGCTTAGGTCCTGGATAACGAAACTCAGCTTCTGTTACTTCAGGATTACGTTCTTTGGCTTTCATATAAAAGAATTTCATAAGTGTTGTTCCATGGTGTTGGCGACAAATATCAATGACAAACTGTGGCATTTTTTCTTTTTCTAAGATTTCTGCACCATCAGTCACATGTCCGAAAATAATTTGCTTACTATCTTCTGGTAACAAGAAATTGTGTGGATTTTCTGCTCCTTGTGGTAAATTTTCAACAAAAAAGTTTGCATGTTTTAGTTTACCAATATCATGGTAATAACAAGCCACTCGAGTCAATAAAGAGCGTCCACCGATTTCAGCAACAGCATTTGCACTCAAATTGGCGACCATCATACTGTGATGATAAGTCCCTGGTGCTTCTTCTAGCAACTGTTTTAATAACGGATGATTAGGGTTGCTTAATTCATTTAACACAATCACACTATCATCAGTGACCACTAATTCAATAAATTGATGCAAACCAACCGTCAAAAGTAAAGCAAATACATTCCCTGCTATACTGCATAATAAAGCAATCCAAGTTCTCCCAGAACTAAAACTGGCTCCTTGAAAAACCTCTAAAATGATATTTAAAAAGAGTGGAAAAACCACTATCCACATAATAGCCGCTCGTCCTTGATCAATAATTCTTTTCCTTGGTAACAAGACTCCCATTAATCCAGAAAACAGATACGAGATCAAGATAACAATTAAGATATTGGTACCCATCGCTTCATAAAAAATAACCGTTGCAAATAAGACTTGAAAAATAGCTGCTAAAACTCCTGAGCGACGATTCACAAATAAATTCATCACTAAAGGCGCAAAAGCCGCTGGGTAAAGCAAAGGCGTATAAAGCACCGACTCTGTTTGAAAAATTTGGAAAAACTTCATCACCACAATACTTAATGTCATGATAATAACATAAAAAGCAATATAATTATCTTTTTGTTGCTTATCTTTTATATTATGCATGAAGTATAACAAGACAATGATTTGAAAAACAACAACTAACAGCATGGCCAACAAACTATAAATAGAGGCTTCACTACTTGTCATCCCTAACAGCTCTAACTTTTCGAGCGCATTCGCATCGATTTGTGAACCTTCACGAACAATGATTTCTCCTTGATAAATCATAACTGGTTGAACACTATCAGCGGCTGTTTCTTTCAATTCTTGGGTCTTCTTTTCATTTAAAAAAGTATTGACAACAATTCCTTGAGAAACAAGATATTTGATGGCTTCTTTTTCATCGGCTGAAACATCAAGATAATCCGCTTGAGAAATTGCATCATTTTTAGCATCAGATAATGTTGACTGACGAACTTGATCACTCATCTTACTTGCAATGAGATTTAAACTTTCTTCTTCCACTTGGCCAACTTGTTCTTCTGAAAGTTGAAAAACAAGTTGAAAGAAACTGTTATTGATTCGTTGATAGAAGCCTAAATCATCAGTATTAATTTCTTCAAACTTCTTTTTCAAAGCTGCTATTTTTTCATCCTCAGTTACAAGCTGTGGACTTTCATTATCTTTGGCAGCTTCTTTACGTTTTTGGTCTTCTTCATTACTTTCTTTTCGAACGCTGTCGATAAGCTGAAACAGATTTTCTATATAGGCCTTTTGGTTTGTGGCAATGTCTTCTTGATAGGTATATTCAGGAACAACGGATTCAGCCGCTAATTTTTGTTTTTGTTGTGTCGCGTTAGTGTTTTCGATGGTTTTATTCGCGCGAATACTCTCTTCAGCCACTTGACCTTCGGAATAATCAACAATATTTTGTTTGGCACTTGAATAGATTAAGCCATTTAAAACCACAAAAAAAATAGCCACTATTAAAGGCATATACGCCTTTCCTAATCGTTTTCGTACTTTTTCTAGGGGTTTTATGATCATTTTTTTACCTCCCTACCCGATACTAGCAAGTCATTTTGAGGATGATTGATTTTTAATTTCAGCTTGGTCATAAGCTGAAATTATTTTGGCAACTACAGGATGGCGAACCACATCACTTGCGTCAAAAGAAACAAAGGCGATGGCTGGGATGTCTTTTAAAATATGTTTAGCATGTATCAACCCACTAGAGGCTCCTCTTGGTAAGTCGATTTGACTAATGTCACCATTGACAATCATTTTGGACTGATAACCAAGTCGTGTCAAAAACATCTTCATTTGAGCGACTGTCGTATTTTGGGCTTCATCCAAAATAACAAAAGCATCTTCCAAGGTTCTTCCTCGCATATATGCTAGAGGGGCAATTTCAATTACGCCACGATCCATCAAACGATTCGTATGTTCAACACCAAATATCTGGTACAAGGCATCGTAAACTGGTCGCAAATATGGATCTACTTTTTCTTTTAAATCACCTGGCAAAAAGCCTAAATTCTCACCAGCCTCTATAGCTGGCCTGGTTAAAATGATTTTTTTGACTTGGCCTTTTTTTAAAGCAGCAATGGCCAAAACTACAGCTAAAAAAGTCTTTCCAGTTCCCGCAGGACCAACCCCAAACGTTACATCGTGTGCGCGTATCTGATCGATATATCTTTTTTGACCAAGAGTTTTTGGTCGGATTGGTTTTCCATTATAATCTTTCAAAATTTCTTCTTCATACATTTCTAAAAGTCGGTTAATATCCCCACTTTTTTCCATCTGAATGGCGGTTACAATATCAGGCGTAGCTAGGGCAACCCCTCTTTTAATCAATTCTCGTAACACAGAAAATAAATCCACTGTTTGATCCACAGCTTCTTTGCTTCCTTGAAATTGAATCATTTCACCTCTTGTACGAATGGTCACTGGAAATGATTCTTCAATCAACTTAAGGTGTTTATCATGAGTTCCAAAAAGAAGACGAGGATCATCTGCTTCTGTCAATTTAATTTCTGTTTTTGTTTGAACTTCTGTCAAATTTTCAACTCCTTCTTACAGTCTTCTCTATTTTACCACACTACGATAAAAAGAAAAGTTTCGACTGTCATTAAAATTTTCTTAAACCAGTCAAAAACAAGTTCATTTTGTCATCGTCTTTCATTTCTTTTACAAAAGACCGTTTCTTATCATACAGACAAGAAAAGGACTAGGCAAATAATATGCTAGTCCTTTCCTTATCTGTTAACGATTCTTAATAAATGACTATTCTTTTTTCTCCAGCAGAGCACCTTTCAAATCTTTTGAAGACGTGGGTGGGTTTTTCAATAGTGCACGCACATCATCCAAATCGATTGCCACATTCCATAGTAATACGCCTACTAGTTTTTGGTCGTCCACAAAATAGACAACTTTCCCGGTTCCAACGTCATCAATCACCTGTTCTAGTGAAGGATCCATCTTTCCAATTGCCTTCCAAGAAATTGAAAAAACATTTGAATAAAAATAAGGAGTGTGCTCATAAGTTACATTTGCACCAGCCATAATCGATCCTACGACTTCGCCAGAATTTCTGGCGTGATCCACATGTTCTATTCTGCTTCGTCCCAAAATAGCATCTGGATAAGAGGCGATGTCACCTGCAACCCAAATATCCGTTTTGGAAGAATGTAATTTATTATCCGTCCATACCCCATCTTCTATCAGTTTCAAACCACTTTCTTTTGCTAATTGAATTCGTGGACTGACTCCAAGTCCAATGACAAGCGTGTCTCCTGTTAAACGAGACCCGTCATCAAGTAGTAGCTCAACTTTATCATCATTTATGGAATAAGAGGTTGCCCTTTTCTCCTTGACTAATTTTACACCAGCATTTTGAAAAGTTTCTTCATATTCTTTAGCCAAAGCTTTTGGAAAACGTTTAGCATTCAAAATTTTGTCTGGATATATCAAGGTTACTTTGGTATTGTTTTGCACTAAAGCAGCCGCAAGTTCAGTGCCAATATAACTACCACCAACCACTAAGACTTCTTGATTTTTTCCTGATTGTTGACGTAGTTTGCGATAATCAGACCAATCTCTAAAGACAATGACTTGCTCAGCATCGGGGCCTTTGATTCGATTAGGTTCTCCTCCTGTTGCAAGTAATAACTTTTTATAGCCAATCATTTCGCCATTTTCTAATTTAACCAGGTGTTCTTCCGGCAAAACAGCCTTGACAGTCGTACGTAATTCAATCATGGTTCTTGGATCGTTTTCTGCTCCGATAGAAATTTGATCTTCTGTAAATTCTGGATCAGTCCATAGTTTTTTAGATAAAGCGGGCCGTTCATATGGAGCATCTGCATCTTTTGATATAATACCAATAAGCCCTTCTTTATCTACTTTACGTATTCCTTTTACGGCGTATCCTGCGACCATCCCTCCACCAATCAACAAATAATCATACGTTTTTCTTGGAGAATTTTCTTTTGTTGCAATATCCATCATTATCGCCTCCGTTTGATAATTATTTTCGCAATACTTTTTCACGAAAACTAAAAATTCTAAAAGATTTTATTAAATCGTCGCTACTGAGCCACTATCAACCCGATAATTAGCACCATTGACAAAAGAAGCACGATTCGAGCATAAAAATGCGATAACGGCAGCTACTTCTTCTGCCTGACCACGTCGTTGTAGTTCTATATTTGGTCGTTTTTCTTTTAAAAATGAGTCGATGGCTTCCTTTTTGGTTACCTGTAATTTTTTCGAACGTTTTTCCATCATCGCCTCTGTCATTGGCGTCTTTATGAATGCTGGAGAAACAGCATTGACCAATAGACCTTCTTTTGCATACGTTTTAGATAATCCTTTAGATAAAGCCAAAATACCAGCTTTTGCGGTGCAATAAGGAATTTCATCCTCATAAATTTGTAACGCATCTTCTGAAGCAAGAAAAATCAGTCGTCCCCAACCGCCAGCTCTTAGATCAGGTAGAAATTCTTTGACGACACGAACAGGACCCAATAAATCAACTTCTAACGTATTGATCCACCCATCATCGTCAATGTCATGGAACAGACCTTGAGCACCAGTGATACCTGCAGATTGAACTAAAATATCGATTTTACCAACTTCCGCTTTAACTTTTTCATGTAGTTTTTTCAAATCTTCTTTATTTGTAATATCTGCTGGATAAGAAAAAACCTGTTCTGAATAGTTGTCTATCTTTAAAACAGCCTTTTCTAAACTCTCAGGGTATTGGTCGGTCATCACAACTTGTGCGCCTTCTTTTAAAAGTTCTAAAGCAGTTGCAAAACCAATACCAGAATCAGCGCCAGTTACTAGAGCTGTTTTTCCTTGAATACCTAACTCCATTTTTTCTACTCCTTTCAAATATTTCCGATTTATTTTATATGACTCTATACTAAAAGGTTACTACGATATGAATTCGATTTCAATTAATAAGGGCTACAAGAGGAAAAAGTCAACCATTAAAAAAGCAGTTCCAACACTCAAAAGTTGAGCATTGAAACTGCTTTTGTTATTACAATTTGTTTAATTCTTCTTTCACGATTGCATTAACTTGGTTTCCGTCTGCTTTGCCTTTAACTTGAGGCATAACGGCACCCATTACCTTCCCAAAATCCTTTATCGAGGTTGCACCCGTCTTTTGGAAAGAATCTAGGACGATTTCACGGATTTCAGTTTCTGACAATTGTTTTGGAAGATATTTTTCCACAATTGCAATTTCTACTTTCACTTGGTCAGCTAAATCTTGTCGATCAGCTTTTTCAAACTCAACAAGTGAATCACGACGTTGTTTCATTTCACGAGCCAAAATCGTTAATTCCTCGTCATCAGTCAAATCGCGGCCAAGTTTAATTTGTTCATTTTGCAACGATGCTTTCAGCATGCGTATGACCTGCAATTCTTCTTTCTGTTTTGCTTTCATTGCCGCTTTCATATCATCGTTCAATGTACTTAGTAGTGACACACTACCAGCTCCACTTCTTAACAGCTAAAACTTAGAATTTTTTCCGTTTACGAGCTGCTTCAGATTTTTTCTTACGTTTCACACTAGGTTTTTCATAAAATTCACGTTTGCGTGATTCTTGCAACGTACCTTCTTTAGAAACGGAACGTTTGAAGCGACGAAGAGCATCATCAAGAGATTCGTTTTTACGAACGACTGTTTTTGACATGTAAATCCCTCCCTCCGAGCTTAAAAAGTAACCGTTTTTGCCATCAAATGAATTATTCAATAACAAGACTGTCCTTATAAAATTATATCTAAGTACACAAAATGTGTCAAGTCGTTCTGGAAAAAAGGTGATAAAAATTTCAATCCTTGTTACAATTCACGGCCCAACTTGAGTGCTACACTACACGAATGTGTCTGCTACTGTCTGCTGTGGGACCGACCTGAGCAATAGTCTCAGGTCTGCCAAGCTTCAAACTCGGACTACGCGCTAAAGCGTTTAGACCGAGTAATTCACATTGGCTCCTTTTTCACAGCGGCGTCGCAGCCACATTCGCTTCGTTTCGCTAGCAATAACAACT
>DXDB01000139.1 GCA_019115705.1 Candidatus Tetragenococcus pullicola
TATCAACAACCTAAACAAGCAATTGTTTCATCCAAAAAACGATCGGAAAATGCTTCAACTGATTGGATGGTCGGTGATAAAGCCAAGCACAAAATTTGGGGCGTTGGAACGGTTGTAAAAGTGACGGGAAAAAGTGAGGATTTAGAACTAGATATCGCTTTTCCACAAAAAGGCATTAAGCGATTATTGGCTGCTTTTGCTCCAATTGAAAAAGTATAGAGGGAGATGCTTAAACGATGAGCGAACATTCATTGCAAGAAAAGGCAAGAGAAATTAAAAAACAACTAAACCAATATGCTTATGAATATTATGTCAAAGACCAACCGTCTGTAGAAGATTATATCTACGACCGCTTGTACCAAGAACTTGTTGACCTAGAAACAACACACCCGGAACTTGTGACAGAAGATTCACCGACACAACGGGTAGGCGGAAAGGTTTTAGAAGGATTTGAAAAAGTCACCCATGACATTCCTTTGTACAGTTTATCTGATGTTTTTAATAAGGAAGAAATCATCGCCTTTGACCAACGTGTTCAACGTTTGCTTGGCCATGAAGTTACCTATACTTGCGAGTTGAAAATCGATGGACTTTCGGTTTCCTTGCGTTATGAAGAAGGTCGCTTTGTTTTGGGGGCCACCCGTGGCGATGGGACCGTTGGAGAAAATATTACCGAAAATCTAAAAACGGTCAAATCGATTCCCCTGACGTTAACCAAGCCTTTAACTGTAGAAATTAGAGGGGAATGTTACATGCCCAAAGCTTCCTTTTTAAAACTAAATCAACAAAGAGAAGAAGCAGGACAAGCAGTATTTGCCAATCCCCGAAATGCTGCGGCTGGTAGTTTACGCCAATTGGATTCGAGAGTTTCCGCCAAACGGAATCTCAGTACCTTTTTATATGCTGCCGCAGATATTACGCCTTTAAATGTCTCGACCCAATCAGAAGCTTTAGATACATTTGAAGAACTTGGCTTTCGAGTCAACCAAGAACGACGCGTCTGTCAATCCATTGATGAAGTCTGGAATTATATTGAAGAGTATCACGAAAAACGAACCAATTTGCCTTATGAAATCGATGGGGTTGTAATCAAAGTCAATGATTTTCATTTGCAAGAAGAAATGGGTTTTACCGTCAAAGCTCCACGTTGGGCAACGGCTTATAAATTCCCACCAGAAGAAGCTCAGACCAAAATTGAAGACATTGAATGGACGATTGGCCGCACAGGTGTGGTGACACCAACAGCAGTCATGACCCCGGTTCGCGTCGCTGGAACTACCGTCAGTCGCGCGAGTTTGCATAACCACGACTATATCGCTGCCAAAGATATTCGCCTAAATGATACCGTCGTGATTTATAAAGCGGGAGATATTATTCCTGAGGTCTCCCAAGTTCTTTTGGATAAACGAGAAAAAAACAGTGTCCCTTATGAGGCACCTACCCATTGTCCAATTTGCGGTAGCGAACTGGTTCATTTAGATGAAGAAGTCGCCTTGCGTTGTATCAATCCCAAATGTCCGGCTCAGATCAAAGAACAATTGACCCATTTTGTATCTAGAAACGCAATGAATATTGAAGGTTTGGGTCCAAAAGTCTTAGCACAAATGTATGATAAAAGTTTGGTCAAAGATGTGGCTGATCTGTATACCTTAAAAGAAGAGGACTTGTTGACTCTGGAAAAAATCAAAGAAAAATCAGCTCAAAATATTTTACAAGCTATCAACAATAGTAAAAGTAATTCAGCTGAACGACTTTTATTTGGTCTTGGGATAAGACATGTAGGGGCAAAGGCAGCTAAAATCTTGATGGAACATTTTAAAACTATCCGAAAACTAAGTAGAGCTTCTACTGAAGAAATAGCCATCTTGTATTCTTTGGGTGAAACTGTAGCTGATAGTCTGGTGACTTATTTTGATAACCAAGAAGTCCACGAATTGTTGGACGAATTGGAAGCTCAAGGGGTCAATTTAGACTATTTAGGTAAAACAGAAGAACAGTTAGAAGCAGTCGATTCGCCATTTAAAGACAAAACGGTGGTTCTAACCGGAAAACTTACACAATATACGCGTCCTGAAGCAAAAGCAAAAATCGAAAACTTAGGGGGAACCGTTACTGGTAGTGTTTCTAAAAAAACGGATATCGTGGTAGCAGGAGAAGAGGCTGGTAGTAAGCTTGACAAGGCCCAACAATTAGATATAACCATTTGGGATGAATCACAAATGTTACAAGCTTTTGAAGACAGTGAAGTTTAAATGATTAAAACTTTTCATAAATATCGTAAAATTTTCATGAATGTATAGGAATAGTTATGGTACAATGAACGAGAGAATAAAATCGGAAAAAATAAGGAGGATACTATGGCAATTAGTGAAGAACAAGTACAACATGTAGCAAAACTTGCAAAATTATCTTTCTCAAAAGAGGAATTACACCAATTTACTGATCAATTGGATGAAATCATCACCATGGTCGAAACATTGAACGAAGTGGATACAACAGGAGTTGCATTTACTTCAAATGTGACAGAAGAGTTCAATGTGATAAGAGAAGATGTAGCGACAGACGGTTTTGATCGCGAAGAATTAATGAAAAACGTTCCAGAATCTGAAGATGGCTTTATTAAGGTTCCTGCCATCATCGATAACGGGGAGGCGGGTGCCTAATGACAAAAGCATATGACAAAAGTGTCGAAGAGTTACATGATCTTTTAGTTACTAAAGAAATCACTGCAGAAGATTTGACCAATGAAACCATTGCACGAATTCACGAAACAGAACCTGATCTAGATGCCTTTATTACTGTTAGTGAGGATAAAGCAATCGATTTAGCTAAAGCAATCGATAAAAAAGGAATCGATTCAGAAAATGTCTTATCTGGTATTCCAATTGGTATCAAAGATAATATTGTTACAAAAAATATTTTGACAACGGCTGCTTCAAAAATTTTATATAACTTTGATCCGGTTTATGATGCGACAGTCATGGAAAAAGTGTACCAAGCAGGCTTGGTTCCTGTTGGCAAAACCAATATGGATGAGTTTGCCATGGGCGGAAGTACGGAAACTTCTTACTTCAAAAAGACCAAAAATGCTTGGGATGCAAGTAAAGTTCCTGGTGGGTCATCGGGTGGCTCTGCGGCATCGGTTGCGGCTGGACAAGTTCCTGTATCTTTAGGAAGTGATACGGGTGGATCGATTCGTCAACCAGCAGCTTTTAATGGTATCGTTGGAATGAAACCAACATATGGTCGTGTGTCTCGTTTCGGTTTGATCGCTTTTGCTTCTTCTTTGGATCAAATTGGACCATTTACCCGAAATGTAAAAGATAATGCCCTTGTTTTAAATGCTATCAGTGGTCATGATCCTAAAGATGGTACTTCCGCTAAAAAGGAAACACCTGATTTTACTCAAGGCTTAACAGGGGACATCAAAGGAATGAAGATTGCTTTGCCTAAAGAATATCTAGGTGAAGGGGTTCAAGAGGGAGTCAAAGCAGCTATCTTAAAAGCGGCGGATACTTATCGAGCCTTAGGTGCAACTGTTGAAGAAGTAAGTTTACCTCATTCCAAATATGGAGTAGCTGTTTATTATATCTTAGCGTCATCTGAAGCTAGTTCAAACTTGCAACGTTTTGATGGAATCCGCTATGGTTATCGTTCTGAAAATATCTCAAATCTTGAGGATGTTTATATCAACTCTAGAACAGAAGGTTTTGGAGATGAAGTTAAACGTCGGATTATGTTAGGAACATTTTCTCTAAGTGCAGGCTATTATGATGCCTACTTTAAAAAAGCTGGACAAGTTCGGACCCTGATTATTGATGATTTCAATAAAGTCTTTCATGACTATGACTTGATTATCGGACCAACTTCACCAACTGTTGCCTTTGGTTTAGGGGAAAATATCGATGATCCTATCACCATGTATATGAGTGATATCTTAACTATTCCAGTCAATTTAGCTGGCTTGCCAGGTATGTCGATCCCTGGTGGATTCTCAGAAGGGTTACCAGTTGGATTACAACTGATCGGAAAACGATTCGATGAAAATACGCTATATAAAGCAGCTTATGCTTTTGAACAAGCAACTGATTTTCATAAAAAACAACCTATCATTATGGGAGGTGCCAAGTAATGAATTTCGAAACAGTGATCGGGCTTGAAGTCCATGTTGAATTAAAAACAAATACGAAAATCTTCTCACCAGCACCTGCTCATTTTGGTGCTGAACCTAATAGCAATACCAACGTGATTGATTGGGGTTATCCGGGTGTGTTACCGGTGATGAATCAAACGGCCCTCGAATTTGGAATGAAAGCTGCGTTAGCTTTGAATTGTTCCATTTCAAAAGATACCCATTTTGATCGTAAAAACTATTTTTATCCAGACAATCCCAAAGCTTACCAAATTTCTCAATTTGATCAACCAATTGGTCATGATGGTTGGATTGAGATTGAAGTCGAAGGACAAAAAAAGAAAATTCGTATCGAACGGGTTCATTTAGAAGAAGATGCTGGTAAAAATATGCACGGTATTGGTGGCTATTCTTATGTTGATTTGAATCGTCAAGGGACGCCGTTGATCGAAATTGTGTCAGAAGCTGATATGCGCTCACCAGAAGAAGCTTATGCTTATTTGGAAGCCTTGCGATCCATTATTTTATATACGGATGTTTCGGATGTAAAAATGGAAGAAGGCTCCATGCGTTGTGATGCCAATATTTCCCTTCGTCCATATGGGCAAGAAGCTTTTGGGGTTAAAACCGAATTGAAAAACTTAAACTCTATGAACTTTGTCAAAAAAGGACTAGCTTTTGAAGAAAAACGTCAAACTAAAGTCTTACTTTCTGGCGGTGAAATTCAACAAGAAACGCGTCGTTTTGATGAAAGCACCAATAAAACGATTTTAATGCGTGTCAAAGAAGGTTCTTCAGATTATCGTTATTTCCCTGAACCAGATATTCCCCGTTTTGAAATCAAAGACGAATGGATCGAAAAAGTTCGGGAAAGTTTACCAGAAATGCCAAGCAATCGTCGGGATCGCTATGTCAATGTTTGGGGACTACCAGAATATGATGCCATGGTTTTAACCTTGACAAAAGAAATGTCTGATTTCTTTGAAGCAACCATCGATAAAGGAGCCGATCCAAAACAAGCTTCTAATTGGTTGATGGGGGAAGTTTCTGCTTATTTGAATAGTGAAAAAATGGAACTTCCTGATACCAAATTGACGCCAGAAAATCTAGCCGGTATGATTCAATTAATTGCTGATGGGACGATTAGTTCAAAAATTGCAAAAAAAGTGTTCCGCGAATTAATTACAAATGGCGGCGATGCGAAAAAAGTGGTGGAAGAAAAAGGCTTGGTTCAATTATCAAATCCTGAACAACTTTTACCAATTATTAACACTATTTTAGATAATAATGAACAATCCATTACCGATTTTAAAAATGGTAAAGACCGTGCTGTAGGCTTTTTAGTTGGCCAAGTCATGAAAGAAACACGAGGGAAGGCCAATCCTGGTGTCGTCAATAAATTATTGCAAGAAGAATTAGCGAAACGGTGAGAGGAACTTATGAAAAAAGCACGTGTTATCTATAATCCCACCTCAGGGAAAGAAGCATTGAAACGAAATTTAGCCGATATTTTACAGGTGGTAGAAGAAGCTGGCTATGAAGCTAGTGCCTATGCGACAACACCAGTCCCTTTTTCCGCTCGTGATGAAGCGCGACGGGTAGGAGAAGCAGGATTTGACTTAATTGTTGCTTGTGGTGGCGATGGCACCATTAATGAAGTTGTTAATGGTATCGCCCCTTTAGAAGTTCGTCCTAAGATGGCCATTATTCCAGGAGGGACGACCAATGATTATGCCAGGGCTTTAAAAATCCCTAGAGATAATATTAAACAAGCGATAGAAGTTATTTTAAAAGGACAAACGGTTAAAATGGATATTGGCCAAACGCCAAATAATTATTTTATGAATATTGCGGCTGGTGGCCATTTGACTGAATTGACTTATGAAGTTCCCTCTGAATTAAAAAAAGTTTTTGGTTACTTGGCATACTTGGCCAAAGGAGCAGAACTTTTACCTCAAATTAGCCCCATTCAGATGCATTTTGAATTTGATGAAGGCGAATATGATGGGAAAGCTTCTATGTTTTTTGTGGGATTAACCAATTCAGTAGGCGGCTTTGAACAAATTGCACCAGATGCCAAGTTAGATGACGGTAAATTTTCTTTATTGATTGTGAAAACAGCAAATATTTTTGAAATCTTGCATTTGATTCGGCTCATGATAACTGGTGGTAAGCATGTAAATGATCGTCGGGTTATCTATACAAAAACTTCTAAGCTAACCGTAACTCCCAAAGATCCCAATAAACGTTTGATGATCAATTTAGATGGAGAATATGGTGGCGATGCGCCAATGACATTTCAAAATTTACGACAACATATCGAAATGTATGCCAACGTAGATGAAATATCAAATGGCGCTGTGACCGGAGATGTTAGTGGTTATGAAGAAGTCAGCGAAGAATTTATTCGTGAAGTTGAACGAATCAATGATGAAGATCATAAAGATAGTGAAACAGATGATGATAATAATTAGTGACAAGCTCAGAATGTCTAATGATGTTCTGAGCTTTTCTTGATGGAAAAATGAATAGAAGATAGCTTAGATTAGCGGATAACGCTTGAATTATCATAAAAAATAGCATAGAATAAACGTCGGGATACAAATATTAGTATAGTGAACTGAGAGATAAGAATTTTTCTTATCTCTTTTTTAAAAGGAGAAAACATGATGAACAATTATCCAGTACAAAAGAACCAAGAATTAACAGTTGATATCATCGATTTGACTCATGAAGGCATGGGGGTTGCTAAAATCGATCATTATCCCATTTTTATTGAGAATGCTTTACCGCAAGAACAAATGCAAATCAAAATCATTAAAGTTGGTAAAAAATTTGCAATCGGCAAGATTCTCTCCATTGAAAAAACTAGTCCAGACCGTGTCTCAGTTGAAGATGAAAAATTAGTACAAACCGGAATTGCTCCGTTAAGTCACTTGCGTTATGACAAGCAATTACTTTTTAAAAAAGAACAAGTCGAAAATGTTTTGTGGAAAATTGCAAAAATGCCTGAAATTAAAGTTCTAGATACTTTGGGAATGGAAGAACCGATTCATTATCGAAATAAAGCTCAAATTCCAATTCAACGTATAGAAGGAAAATTGACCACTGGTTTTTATCGAAAAAACTCTCATGATCTGGTACCAATTGATGATTTTATGATTCAAGACCCAGCCATTGATGATGCCTTGATCAAGATTTCCGAAATTTTACAGTTTTACAAGGTGAAAGCTTATAACGAAACTAATCATGAAGGATTTTTGCGTCATATCGTCATTAGACGAGGCCATTACTCACATGAAATGATGGTTATTTTGGTGACCCGTAAAGAAAAATTCTTTAAAGGAAAAGAAATTGCGGCTAAGATTCATGAAGTACTTCCTGATGTTGTATCGGTTGTTCAAAATGTTAATCCAGAACAAACTAATGTTATTTTAGGAAAAGAAGACAACGTTTTATATGGACAAAGCTATATTACCGACCAATTACTAGAAAAAGATTTTCAAATTTCGCCACAATCTTTTTACCAAGTCAATACACAACAGGCAGAAGTTTTGTATCAAAAAGCTTTTGATTTAGCTGAATTAAAAGAAACAGATACTATTATCGATGCCTATGCGGGAATTGGTACAATTGGAATTTCGGCAGCAGACAAAGTTTCTCATGTGTATGGCATGGAGCTTGTGGATCAAGCTGTTCAAGATGCGAATAAGAATGTTGCCTTAAACGGTTTGGAAAATGCAGTATATTTACCTGGAAAAGCAGAAAAAGTTTTGCCACAGTGGCAAAACGAAGAAATTCAAGCCAATGTTATTTTTGTCGATCCACCAAGAAAAGGACTTGACGAAAGCTTTATTCAAACGGCTTGCGAGATGAATCCTGAAAAAATCGTTTATATTTCTTGCAACCCAGCAACTTTAGCAAGAGATTTGGTTGTTTTTGCAAAAGAAGGATATCATACAAACGAAGTACAGCCAGTTGATATGTTCCCACAAACGACGCATGTAGAGTGTGTGGCTCTGCTGTCAAAAATCAAAGAGTAAAGAGAGGGAAAAGTCTTATTCTATGGAGTGTTTGTCGAAAGTGGAAATTTTAGAAGCTCGCAAAATCAGAAATTTGGCACTCCGTAGAAACGTATCGAAGACGGCATTTTTATGAGGGTGTCCATAGTTTAGACTTCGATTTAAATGTTAGGAAAAAATAGTGCTTAGTGAGCGCTTGATTGGGATGTTTTTTTATGATTTAGGCTGTGGAATGAATGAAAGGAAAATATGATGGAAACAGATATTTCCAAAAGCATACAAATATATAAAGAGAAACTGGCACTTGGGGATATTCAACGTGCCTATATTGTGCTAATAAAATATATAGCCGAATTGAAAACTTAGTTGTGAATTAAATCGTTAAAATCAAGGTTTTAAGTATTATAAAGCATGCACCAGATGAACAAATTGGAGTGAAAGATGCCAATGCTTCTGACATAGGTGTCAATCAGTCTCCTTAAGAAGTATTTGAAAAATAATTATTTCCCGTTATATTCTCTAAAGCAGGCATCCTTTTTATTACCTTAGCGACAAAACATCCATTTTTTAACGGCAGCAAACTTACGGCATGGACGGCTATGGATGTTTTCCTTAAGATGAATGGTTATACAACAACATTCTCAGATAATGAGGCAATTGAAGTCGCTAAAGATTTTATGCAACAAGTGAGTTACTCTAGTTGATCTAAGATTTGATAGTTACTTGAAACTAATTTTATATTTAAAATTTTACTAATTAAAAAGATAGGAGATTAGAGAGATGGCAAAACATAAAGTTTATCAGTTTTATTCAGAACTGGAAGATTTTGATTCCAAAATTTGGAGACGCTTTGAAATAAATGGTGAGAAGAAGATGTCAGATTTATCCTATGCAATTATGGCGATGTATCAAGCCAGTGGGGGCCATTTGTTTTATTTGGATCAAAATGTTGAAGATGAGAGTCAAAAAAATCAGGGAGTATTTCCTAAAAACAAACACTATGAATTTTCTGCTCCTGATTCTGATCTTGAAGGCTTTGGTATGCCTAATGAAGTGAAGATTTCTCCAGAAAAGATGACCATTAACAAAGCTGGTCTTAAAGTTGGTGATACGTTAGATTTTTTGTATGATTTTGGTGATGGTTGGCATATTCAATTGACTTTAGAAGAAATCTATACTGAAGAAATCTCGCTTCGCTTGTTGCCGCGGGTTTTGGAAGGGGCAGGTTATGGCATTATTGAAGACATTGGAGGAGTCTATGGACTTTCAGAGTTTGTAAAAGCTTTGGAAAAGGGTTCTGGTACTGATTATGAAGAATATATGGAATGGTTTGGTGGAAATTCTTTTGATTTTAACCAATTTGATGAAGAGGAAACAAATGACACTATAAAAAGTGAGATGCGCTACTTTAAGGATATGTATGAAGAAAATCCTATGTATTAAACTAAAAGAGTGACTATTAGTGCTTGATTCGTTGTATGGCGAGTCAAGCCTTTTTTATCTTTAAACTAATCACTTAAGTTTTGCTTTACATTGAAAGAAGTCAGTTTGACCAATGTGTAGACCAAGTGACGGTTTTTTAAGAGACATATTTTAAAACGATTATTATTTTTTGAGTATTTGTTTTGTGTTATGATAAGTAAGAGGAAACCAAAAAATAAGGGAGGCTCAATTGATGGAAAAAGAAACCATTGAAAACCTTCAAAAAATGCATCCGCATGATTTGTCGGAATTATTTTTAACATGGGATGAAAAAAAACGACAGTATTGCCTAACCCATTTGCCAAAAGAACAATTGGCTGAGATGTTCAGTTATTTTGAACCAGAAATTGCTCTAGAATTTTTTCGTGAGTTAGATGATGATCATCAATTTCAAGCACAGTTAATCGACTTAATGGAACCTGATGATGCTAAGGATATCTTGTTTGAAATGGAGAATCAGGAAAAGCGGACCATTTTAGGCAGGCTAAAATCGCCAGATAAAATTTATCAACTTTTAACTTATGAGGAAGATGAGTCTGGTGCCCATATGACGAATGAATTAATTCGTTTGAATCCCGAGATGGATGTAAAAGAAGCTACGAAAAAAGTAATCGATCAGGTCAATGATGTAGAAACAATCAATCGTTTATTTGTGGTCGATCAAACAGGTATATTTTTGGGAACAGTGCCGCTAAAAAAATTAATTAAGACCAAATCACCGCAATTGATTGAAGAAATTATGGAAGATTTTCCACATGTGTTAGATACAGAACCAATTGAAGAGACGGTTTATAAAATGAGGGAGTATTCGGCTTTTGAAATGCCTGTATGCAATGATTCGCAACTTTTATTGGGAATGATCATGATGGATGATGCCTTGGATGCTTATCATGAAGAAGCGACAGAAGACTTTGAAAAGTTAACAGCTTTGCCTGAAACTGAAGAAGAATCTTTTAGTAAAACGGCTTTGCGACGCTTGCCATGGTTAGTTATTCTATTAGTTTTATCGCTTCCTATCGCTTACATCACTACTTTGTTTGAAGAAGTTTTGGTTGCTGTGGCAGTTTTAGCTTTCTTCCAACCACTTATTTTAGATGCCTCAGGAGATGTGGCAACACAAACGTTAGCGGTGACTTTAAGAATTCTAAATAAGAATCCTAAAGCAGCACTTAAAAATGGAAGTAAAGAAGTGATGACCGGCGTTTTAACCGGATTTATCATGGGGGCCGCCTCATTTGTGATTGCCTTTTTCTTAGCCAACGCCATGAATTCAGCGCAACCATTAGCTTTAGCCGTTGTTGTTGGTTTGTCGCTATGGATTACAGTTATTATTTCACCTATTTTGGGTGTATTGATCCCACTAGCGATTGATAAACTAGGTTTTGATCCTGCGGTAGCTTCAGGGCCTTTTATCACGACATTGGCAGACTTGACCAGTTTATTAGTCTTTTTTGGCTTGGCGACTACTTTGTTAGGAGGACTGTGAAATGAATCAAAAAGAAGCCACTCTTTTAGCAAAAGGACATCCCTTTGATATTGCTCGCATGATTGAAAGTGCACCGTCCAAGCGACAATTTGAGTTATTGGATCAGTTACCAATTGACCGTCTGAATGATGTCGTCATTGAATTAAGCGATAATTTTGTTTTAAATTATCTTGATCGTTTGAATGAACCTAAAAAGAAAGAACTATTAAATGCCTTAGAAATGGATGAAATTAGAAATTTATTGGATGATATTGATGCCAAGGAAGTTCAAAAAATCCTGGCACTGCTTGATACACCGAAACGTCAAAAGGCAATCCACTTGTTGGCTTATGATGAAGATGTCGCGGGCTCCATTATGAATACTGATTTCATAGCAATTCAAGAAACAACCAGTGTGCCAGAAGCCACTGACGCTTTGGTAAAAAATGTGAGTGACAGTGATTTTATTGATCAAATTTTTGTTGTTGATCATACGCAAAAATATATTGGGTCAATCGAGTTGAAGAATTTGATTTCTGCTCGTAAAGGCGACGCACTTGCTAGCATTATTGAACGCGATCAAACGGTTATTCATGAATTGGATACAATTGCTAGTGCTATACAAAAATTAAGAGATTATAATGATACCGTGATGCCTGTGGTAGATGAAGGGCAACATTTGATTGGCATTATCACCGCCGATGATGTGTTGGATACAATGATCGATGAATACGAAGAAGATGTTGAACAATTTGTAGCAGTTGGTGATTTTGAAGAAGATTCTTCTGCATTTACAAGAACCAAACAAAGAATCCCTTGGCTATTAGCTTCTATCGTCTTGAATCTTGTCATTGCTGCTTTTTTATCTTTTTTTCAAGATACAATCGAGCAAATTACAGCACTTATCTTATTTCAACCTATGATTTTGGGAATGGCTGGAAATATAGGAACGCAGGCGATTTCTGTTACCATTTTGGGCTTACATCAAGAGAAAATAAATGAAGCGGATGAGGTTAAAAAACATGTACGAAATGAAGTCATGATTGGCCTTACGAATAGCTTTTTGATTGGCGTCTTTGGATTTATCATTGCTTTTATTTTCTTATCTGTTGTCACTATGGGCGAGCAAAGTGCTGTTCAATTAGCCGCTGTGGTTGGGCTCTCTTTATTTGGCGGTATGTTTGTTTCAGCGATTTGTGGTGTCTTTATTCCCATATTTCTTGATAAAATGAAGGTTGATCCGGCTGTTGCCTCAGGTCCAATTATTAGTACGATCAATGACTTATTTGCCTTACTCATTTATTTTGCCATTGCAACTAGTTTGTTACTTTAAGAGGACGAAAAAACGATTGATCAACATGACTTGCAGACTGGATTGTTAAATCAGAATAGTAAATATCTTGAAAAACAGGATTATTTGTTGGCCTGATCCACTATAGGATGGATCAATCTTTTCTAACATCTTTGTATAATTAATTATCAAATGATTGATAAAATGATAAAATAGAATTGACGATTGAGTTGTTTACGTACTTGGTAAGGATAAATTAATAAACGGTTCTGACACTTAAAAAGTTGTATTGATTGTTAGAAAATTTCGCGTATTAAAAGATATAGAACGAGACTTGGGTATGTCAGTAAAATATTTGTGACTGGAGATCATGACATGGAGGAAAAGAGCTATACTGAAACGGACTGGCTTTTGTTTAGAAATAAAATTGCAGGCTGGCAAGAAAAGTATATGGAGCGACTCAATCGGGAATATGTAATTCTTTTAACTGGCGATGGGTTGGCATCGGATAAGTTTTGGGAGTTAGAAAAACGGATCAGAGAAGATAAAACAGATACTGGCGTAGTCGTCGATATGCGACGTTCCATGCTCATCTTTAATATTAGTAATCTATTAAGTACAGGTGTTCTCACGCTTGATGATTTGGATGAATTTAGTGAGGGTCTCAAAGAACGAATGAAATATTTGATTGATAAAGGGCTATAAAATGAAGAATGAATATTTTTTAATGAACAAGACGTGAAAGGTAGCTATAATTAATTGTAAATATGTTCCTTTTTAGTAAACTTCATCTTTTACCTAGGTTACCTTATAATTAAGAAGACAATCCAACTATTTTTTTAGTTTTCACTATCATTTTCGACTATTTGAATCTCTTCAAAAAGTAAATAAGTTTTTAGCCAAATCAGGAGACCATTATGAAAAAGAATAAAAAATATCATATTTTTGCAAAAACTGCTTTGGTAGCTAGTCCTTTTATACTATTATCAAAGCGGCTCTCTAAAAGACGAAATAACCGTTATCCAAAAATCGAACTTCCCTTGGATCGACGTCTCCCAAAAGAATTTCTGCCAGAGATTGACACTAAAAATCAGCAGGAGGTGTGATAAATGGAGGACTTTGATGTAAATAAAGTAGCTCAAAAAGTCATGGATGCTGTGAAAAAAGAGTACACCGAACTAAAAACATTGAACGTGATGATTTTGGGAAAGACTGGTGTCGGTAAAAGTACGTTGATTAATAACATGTTCAATCAAAAGATGACAGAAACTGGCATCGGAAAGCCTGTGACAAAAGAAATTCGTAAAATTATTAAACCAGATTTTCCTTTGGCTATTTACGATACGCCAGGTTTTGAACTTGGTGGTGAAAATGCAAAATCGGTACTTCTAAATGACATCACAGAAGAAATTAACCGGGGAATCAAAAGTGGCGATGTTAGTCAAGCCATTCATTGTATTTGGTATTGTGTCAGCACGACTTCTCATCGTTTTGAACAAGCGGAAACAGACTTCTTAAAAGACTTATTAGACAAAACCAAAAATTACGAAGTTCCTGTAATCATTGTTTTGACTCAATCTTATGCAAAAAAGGATACCCAAGCTTTAAAGAAAGCCATAGAAAAAGAAAATCTTAACATTGTGAGTATTGTTCCCGTTTTAGCAGAAGATTTTGAAATCAATGACGAATATACGGTCAAAGCGTATGGTCTTTTACAATTGTCGGAAATTATGAATAGTGTCATCCCTAAGACGGTGCAAAAAGCCTTTGCTGCCGTACAAAAGGTAAATTTAAATTTGAAAAAAAGACAAGCACAAGCTGTGGTCGCAACTTCAGCTATGACAGCGGCTGCTATAGGATCTGTTCCTATTCCATTTTCAGATGCTACGGTATTAGTTCCTGAACAAATTGCCATGTTAAGTGGCATTACCGCGGTTTTTGGGCTGCCTATTGAAAAAGGGACCATTTCAGCTGTGATTTCAGCAACGATCGGCACAACTGGGACAACTGTATTAGGTAGATCAATTGTTGCCAATGTCATTAAACTGATTCCTGGTGTTGGAAGTGTGATGGGAGGAGCTATTTCGGCGACAACTGCAGCAGCATTAACCGCTGCTTTAGGAGAAACGTATCTATTAATTATGACAAGAGTTTATCTTGGTGAAATGAGCCTAGCAGATATAAAAACCTCAAAAGGAAAAAGAGAAATGCGCCATCTTTTCAAAAAACGGTTAAAAATTAAACGAAATAAAAAAGGAAAACCCACTGACTAACTCTATGTTTGAAACGGGTAAAAAAGGAGCCGCTCATGAAAAATATTTCATTAAATGTGTATAGTGATGACCAAGATTCAGCTATCTTTTTGATTCAGTCTTTCTGGAAAGAACACAATGGAAATGAGATTTCAATAGATGATGCCAAAGAAGATTTGCAAGAGTGGACGAGTCAGAACCATCGCTTTTATTTTATCTTGGAAAGTAAACAAGCAGTGGGCTTTGTTCACCTTGCCAGCAGAGGGGGTTCTATTGACTGGGTAGAAGACCTTTTTGTTTTGCCACCTTATCAAGGGCAGGGCATTGGAAGCTATGCGTTAAAATTAGTGGAAGAGCTGGTTAGGACCTATTCAGAATCACTTTACATCGAAGTGGCAGCAAGAAACAATAAGGCCTTGCGACTTTATGAAAAAGTAGGTTTTGATTGCTTAAATACGCTGACTTTGAGAAAAGATTTTGATACAAGCCATCTGGAAACTATTGGTACCCAAAAAGTGATGGATGCTAGCTTTGATATTAGACGAATGAAACAATAAAGAGATACTTAAAAAACGACAGTTATCGTTGTTTTCTGTTATAATACGTGAGTCTACCAATAAGTAAATTTGTTGGATTGAGGTGATAAAATGAATTCCAAAGAAAAAATGTTAGATTTGATTAAAAAGAAACAACAAGGTGGGGGCCGTTCGAAAACGATGAGTGCCCCTAAAAATGATCGAAAAAATATGCGCAAAGGTCCTAAGATTTACAATAAATAATTACAGAAGCGAGAAGAGACGTCATGTTTGATGAAATTTGTAATCTAATCAGTTCTGAAGTTGATGAAGTTCCTAAAGAGTATTCTGTAGGTAAATTCCACGGGCTTGGCTGGCTCTTTATAGGGAATATAGAAGATAGTTCACCTCTTATTGCCATCAAAGAATATGAAAAAACGGTCAATGTGTATTTTTTTCTATTTGAAGATGGCAGGTCAGTGATTGAGGACTATCAAGAGGTCTTCAAAAAGAGTAATCTTGGGAAAAGTTGTATTCGTTTGAGGAGTTTGACTGACGAAAAAAGACTGGCTTTGAGAAAACTTGCCAAACAGGCTAGCATGAGAGCAAATAGTTAAAAAAGAGGTGAATCGATGAAAAATATAAAATTGATTGCGACGGATATGGACCATACCTTATTGACTGATGAAGGAAACTTACCCCCACATTTCTTTGAACTTTTGGACCGAGTGAAAAAAGAAGGCATTTATTTTGCTCTAGCAAGTGGTCGTCCTTTAGCAACTCTAGAAGCGATGTTTCCGGAGCATTTGAATGAGTTTATTTTTATTTGTGATAACGGCGGATTGATCAAGTATCAAGGGGAAACGTTGTATAAAAGTTTGATTACAACCGATGATTATCACCAGTTGATACGGTATATGAAGTCAATTGCTACCATTCCGGTTTTATGTGGCATTGAAGGAACGTTTATTGAAAAAAATGCTCAAAAATACGAAGATTTCTTCCGGAAATTTTATAAAAAATTGAAATTTGTCGACAACTTGGAAGAACTTGAAGAACCTGCCGATAAAGTTACGGCCTACTTGCCAAATGAAAATAGTCGAGAAGTTTATAATCAGTATTTTTATCCTGAATTTGATGCAGATTTTTCTGTAGCTGTTAGTGATTCCATGTGGATTGATCTAATGAATAAAGAAGTTGATAAAGGCGCAGCAATCCACCAAATTAGCCAGTATTTAAACATTTCCACCCAAGATATGATGGCTTTTGGAGATGGAGACAACGATATTCAATTACTAGACGCTGTGGGGGTTGGTGTCGCTGTTAAAAATGCCACGGACGGTGTGAAAGAACACGCCGATTCTATCACCGCTTCTAATAATGAGTATGGCGTTTCTCAAAAAATAGAAGAACTGCTATCTAACAGAGCTAGCAACTAATTTGCAAAAGAGCATTTCTTTGAGAAGCGCTCTTTTTTCGTGTATAACCAAGAATGAACAAACCAATTCGAATTTATTTCGTCATAAAATTATGAAAAAAAGAGTTGTATATTTATTGTTTTTCTGGTTGAATAGAAAATGAGTTTTGACGTAAGGAGTCGGATAAATGGCAAATAAAATTGGGTTTGATCCTCAAAAATATATTGAGGAGCAATCAAAGTATATTTTAGAGCGTGTCAATCATTATGAGAAGTTGTATTTAGAATTTGGTGGGAAATTGATTGGGGATATGCATGCCAAACGGGTGTTACCAGGCTTTGACCAAGATGCCAAAATCAAATTATTGCATAAACTAAAAGATAAAACTGAAATCATCATTTGTGTTTATGCAGGAGATATTGAGCGCAATAAGATAAGAGGCGATTATGGAATTACTTATGATGTCGATATCATGCGCTTAATCGATGAACTAAGTGACTATGAATTAGCGGTCAATAGCGTTGTGATCACTCGTTATAACGAACAGCCGTCTACCAAAGTTTTTATTCATCAATTAGAACAGCGCAATATCAAAGTCTATACGCACCACGAAATCGAGGGCTATCCAATCAATGTGGATAAAATTGTCAGTGATGAAGGATTTGGGAAAAATGAATTTATTCCCACTTCAAAACCGATTGTTGTTGTAACAGGTCCTGGCGCTGGTAGTGGCAAGCTAGCTACTTGTTTGAATCAACTTTATCATGAAAGCCGTCAAGGAACGATAGGTGGCTATTCTAAATTTGAAACTTTTCCAGTCTGGAATCTTCCTTTAAAACATCCGATAAACATTGCTTATGAAGCTGCAACCGTTGATTTGGAAGATGTCAATATGATTGATTCGTTTCATTTTGATTACTATCATGAAGTTGCTGTCAATTATAATCGTGACTTAGAATCTTTTCCAATTATTAAACGCACCATCGAGCGAATCACTGGAAAAGAATCCGAATTTCATTCACCGACTGATATGGGCGTAAACCGTGTGGCTGCGGGAATTATTGATGAAGAAGTTGTCAAACAAGCAGCCAATCAAGAAATTATTCGTCGTTATTTTGAAACAGCCTATAATTACAAAAAAGGGTTAACTGATTTGAAAACCTTGCAGCGGATACAATTGATTATGGAAGAAAATGAATTACAAGAAGAAGACAGAGCTTGTGTAAAATCCGCGCGCCAGTATGCGGAAAAATTAAAAGCAGTGGATGACTGGGATCAAGAATTCATGCCTTCTGTGATGGCTTTAGAACTGTCAGAAGAGGAATTTGTGACTGGTCGCGCCTCAAAATTGATGGATGCTAGTGCAGCAGCTATTTTAAATGCAATCAAACGATTAGCTAATATTGGCGATGATATTTTATTACTTTCTCCTAACATCCTTGAGCCAATTCAGCGTTTAAAAACAAATGAATTATCAGGTCGGGTACCAACTTTGAATACTTCAGAAATTTTAATTGCTCTATCAATAAGTGCCGTTACAAATCCCGTGGCTCAATTAGCTTACGAGAAATTAAATGATTTAAGAGATAAACAGGCACATTCGACGGTGATTTTAAATAAGACAGACGAACAAATGCTTAGAAACTTAGGGATTTCATTTACTTGTGATCCAGTTTATTCGTCAAAAAATTTATTTTACGTGTAATCCGATTCTTTTAAAGACTTCTTGAAGGATATTCAAGAGGTCTTTTTTAATGTGGTGAAAGAATCTCTCCTAAGTAATTTACAATTTTTTATTGGCGTTAGCAAGAGTATTGAATGCTGGTATTTCCTAAAAATGAAATTTGAAAAACAACATCATAGCTATGAACTAAATTTTGAAACAGTCTATTTGAAAAAAATTGTCGCCTTATTTATACTAGATAGTAGAGGGAAAATAATGAGAGGAGAAAATATCATGAAAGTAACAGTTATTGGCGCTAATGGCAATATAGGTCGTTTAGCCACAGAAAAATTACAGAAAAAAGGACATACTCCTGTAGCGATGGTGCGTAAAGAATCACAAAAACCGTTTTTCAAAGACAAAGGAATTGACACAATTTTTGGTGATTTAAGTGATAGTATTGAGAATTTGACTAAAGTAGTCGAAGGCAGTGATGCTGTTGTTTTCACAGCAGGATCTGGCGGAAGTACTGGAGCGGAGCAAACCATGATGATTGATTTAGATGGTGCCGTCAAGGCGATTGAAGCCAGTAAAAATGCTGCAATACCTCATTTTATTATGGTGAGTGCTATTGGTTCAGATCGCTGGTTGACTGATCACCCTGAATTTTTAGACCAATTAGGAGCTTATTACCCAGCAAAATTTTATGCAGACGAATGGTTAATAAATTCTGGACTCCATTATACGATTTTACGTCCAGGTGCTTTAACAGATGATCCAGAAACGGGTAAAATTTCAACCGGTAATCATTTAGATCCCAGTCCCATAAGCCGTAGTGATGTTGCAGAAGTAATTGTAGCTATGGTAGAAGATTCTAGCAAAAAAGATAAAGCTTTCGACTTTGTGGGAGGACAAGACTTGATATCTAATGCCTTAGCAAAAGAAATAAATTAATCAGAAAAGAGTTGACCAAGTGGAAGATACGATTAGAAAAATGACTGAAAATGACTGGTCCAATGTTTATGCGATTTATAAACAAGGAATGGAGACCAACCTAGCGACTTTCTCAGTAGAAGAAATAACTTATGACGAATTTAGTGAAGAACGTTTACCTGAGGGCCGTTTTGTTTACGAAACCAAAGATAAGAAAATTGCTGGGTGGACAACATTAAAGCAATCCTATGATATTCCCGAATATTACGGAGTTTGTGAAGTTAGTATTTATGTGGATGAAAAGTTTCGCGGCAAAGGGATTGCGACGAGTTTGTTAAACCATTTGATCGCTTATTCTGAAAAGGCAGGAATTTGGATGCTTGAAGCTGATATTTTTGCAAATAATAAAGGAAGCATTGCTGTTCATGAAAAGTGTGGGTTTCGTAAAGTTGGTTATCGAGAAAAAATGGGCAGAGATCAATTTGGTACCTGGCGTGATGCCGTTTTACTAGAACGTCGAAGTAAAATTGTTGGTGTCGATTGATAAAAAGATAGAAAGGACCAGCCAATGACAACAAGGTGTGATTGGGCGCTACAAAGCAAGTTGGAACAAGACTATCACGACAATGAATGGGGCAAGCCGGTTCACGAGGATCAAAAGCTTTTTGAATTTTTAGTATTAGAAAGTATGCAAGCGGGACTTAGTTGGTCATTGATTTTAAAAAAAAGAAACAATTTCAAAAAAGCTTTGGATGACTTTGATTATCGAAAAATTGCAACTTATAATGAAGAGAAGGTGCAGTCTTTATTAAATAATCCTGGGATTGTTCGCAATCAGTTGAAAATTCGAGCAACGATTCATAATGCTCAAGAATTTTTGCGAATTCAAGAAGAGTACGGTAGTTTCGATCATTTTATTTGGAAACAAGTCGATAATCAAATTACAAATAACCAATGGACAAAAATATCAGACGTACCTAGTTCTTCAGACCTTTCGGATCAGGTGACCAAACGTTTGAAAAAAGAAGGCTTTAAATTTTTGGGAACGACGAGTGTCTATTCTTTTTTGCAAGCTGTTGGAATCATCAATGATCACTTGATTTCCTGTGATTTTAAATAAAAAATAGAGGCAACTTGTAAAAACATGCAAGTTGTCTTTTGTCATATTTTCATATAGTTGTAATAAAACATGAAAAAAAGGTGATTTTTAAAAATATTTATGTAAAATTTGAGTTATTTTAGAAAAAATAAAAAATTTTATTGCAAGGCTACAGAGGTTCCACTTTATTATTCATTGCTATACTAGGCTTTTTGGCCTATTTTAGAAGAAAAATTACAAAATAAAGTTCTTATCACAGATTTGACATATTTCGTTACGTCAATGTTACCAAAAGTGCGAATAAAGTTGTTAATATTTATACTGTTGTTCAGACAACAAATATTAAACTTTTAAGGAGCTTTATTCATGAAACGAGTAAAATTACTTACGTTAACTACAGTAGCATTTTTAGGATTAGCAGGATTTGGATCAAAAGTTAGTGCCGATGAAGTCGAACATGTGGTGACACCAACAGACACCCTATCAGGTATTTCTGTTAAATACTTTGGTTCTACTGATTTTATTGATAAAATTGCTGAAGATAATGAAATCGAAAATCCCAATCTAATCTTTGATGGTGAAAAATTGACGATCAATACAGATAAAAAGAAGACAACTTCTAAGTCTGAAACTTCAGAAGAAAAAACAACAAAACAAGAAGCAACAAAAGAAAAAAGTGTAGATGAAAAAGAATCTTCTAATCAACCGTCTGGGAAAACAATTACTATGGAATCAACAGCCTATAGTGCCCAAGAAGGCGGCACGTTAACAGCAACCGGTCAAGACTTGTTAAGTAATCCTAGAGCAATTGCAGTAGATCCTAGTGTAATTCCTCTTGGTACACGTTTATATGTCGAAGGCTATGGTGAAGCTGTGGCAGTTGATACTGGCGGTGCCATCAAAGGCAATATTATCGATGTTCATTTCCCAACCATTGCTGAATGTGAAAATTGGGGTCGTCGTCAAGTGCAAGTAACAATTTTAGATTAGATAGGTATCTAAAGCTAGTGAAAACTAGCTTTTTTTTTATTTAAAAACAAAATCTGCTAGTCATTGTGGTTGCGATAGATTTTAGCATTGTATCAGGCTAAGAATAGGGAGGATCTAACGGTCGAATTAGTTTTTGCCTGCCTTGATTGCAATCACTACTTTTCAAAACTTTTGTTACTTTCCTCAATTGTACCCGTCAATTTTTTATTTTCTCAGAAAAAACTTATGCTATAATGATTGAAAATGAGTTGAAATTATTATGGAAAAGGTAGGGTGAGTATAATGCGCGCTATATTAACTGTTATAGGAACGGACAAAGTAGGCATCGTAGCCGGTGTTAGTCGCAAACTAGCACAACTACAAATTAATATTGTTGATATGAATCAGACAATCATGCAAAATTATTTCACGATGATGATGATGCTTGAACTTCCAGAAGAGGTAGATTTTGAACAAATCCGCAAAGAGTTTCGGACTGTTGAAAGTGAATTAGGTGTCAAAATTAGTATTCAAAACGAAGAAATATTTGATGCCATGCATAAATTAGGATAGGAGTGTCTTATGGAAACAAATCAGATTTTAGAAACGATCCGTATGGTTGAAGAAGAAAATTTAGATATTCGTACGATCACAATGGGCATCTCCTTGTTGGATTGTATGGATGAAGATATTGAGAAAGCTTGTCAAAAGATTTATGCTAAAATTACGACTTGCGCCAAAGACTTGGTCAAAGTTGGCAATGACATCGAAATGGAATATGGGATTCCTATTATTAATAAGCGAATCTCAGTGACGCCAATTTCAGTGATTGCCTCAGCTTGTCATGCAACAGTTGAACAATGCGTTACTTTTTCAAAAACGCTAGATCGTGCTGCTAAGGCGCTAGATGTTAATTTTATTGGGGGCTACAGTGCGTTAGTAGAGAAAGGCTTTCAAGGAGCAGATTACGCGTTAATCCAATCCATTCCACAAGCCTTAGCTGAAACGGACTTTGTTTGTTCTTCGGTCAATATAGGAACGAGTAAAGCTGGAATCAATATGGATGCAGTCAAATTAATGGGAGAAGTCATTAAGGAAACAGCCGAAAAATCAGAGATGGGTTGTGCGAAACTTGTTGTTTTTGCTAACGCTGTCGAGGATAATCCCTTTATGGCTGGGGCTTTTCATGGAATTTCTGAAGCCGATTGTGTGATTAATGTCGGCGTTAGTGGACCTGGAGTGGTCAAACGTGCTTTGGAAAAAGTAAAAGGAGAATCGTTTGACGTCGTTAGTGAAACAGTCAAAAAGACGGCCTTTAAAATCACTCGAATGGGACAACTAGTAGGAAAAGTGGCGTCAGAAAGACTGGGCGTTCCTTTTGGTATTGTTGATTTATCCTTAGCACCTACCCCTGCTGTGGGAGATAGTGTAGCTTTGATTTTAGAAGAGATGGGGCTGGAATCTGTTGGTACCCACGGGACAACAGCGGCACTTGCTTTATTAAATGACGCAGTGAAAAAAGGGGGCGTCATGGCTTGTAACCATGTCGGTGGTCTGTCTGGTGCTTTTATTCCTGTTTCAGAAGATGCTGGCATGATAAAAGCTGTTGAAAATGGACACTTAAATCTTGAAAAATTAGAAGCAATGACTGCTATTTGCTCAGTTGGACTAGATATGATTGCTATACCAGGTAATACGCCAGCATCATCCATTGCGGCAATGATTGCCGATGAAGCAGCCATTGGAGTGTCCAATCACAAAACAACGGCAGTTCGCTTGATTCCTGCAAAAAATGCCAAAGTTGGTGACCGTATCGAATTTGGTGGTCTCTTGGGAAGCGCACCAGTTATGCAAGTAAACCAAGCAGGATCAACCGACTTTATTAATCGGGGCGGACGAATACCAGCACCGATTCACTCATTTAAAAATTAGAAAGGTTTTGCTATATGTTTGAACATTATATTTGGGATTTTGATGGTACTTTATTTGATACCTATCCAGTTATTTTAGAAGGGATGGTCAATGCTTTAGTTCATTTCGGCAAGACGCCAGATCGAGAAGAAGTCTTTCGCACCCTTAAACAAGAGTCTTCATCGGCTGTTGCTAGAGATAATCACTTGGATTTTCAGATGTTTCGAAAAGTGTTTCAAAGCTTTGAACAAAAAGATCCCCGTACGCCAATTTCTTATCCAGGAACTAGAAAAAATTTAGAACAAGTCGTCAAAGCTGGCCATCATAATTATATTTTGACGCATCGTGATTTTAGTTCTACTCAACAACTTCTACAAAAAGAACAGCTGACAGAATTTATTACGACAATCGTTGGGTCAGATAAAGAATTTCCTCGTAAGCCAGATCCGGCTAGTATTAACTATCTGATGCAAACCTATCAAATGGATCCTAAGAAGACTGTCATGATTGGTGATCGTTCGTTAGATGTCATGGCAGGAAAAAATGCTGGAATTCAAACAATCTTTTTTGATCCTGAGCATATATTAGCTGATATTCCTGAAGCAGATCATATTGTTCGATCGACCGAAGCTTTATTGGCGTTCATTTAAAGTCTAGAAATTCTAGGCTTTTTTTTGAAAAAAATCATTAAATAAAAAAATATTCTCTCTTTTTTTGCATACTTTATTAAAAGAAGGGAGGATAGTTCTTTGAATGTAGAAAAAATAAAGAAGTGGTTGCCTATTGGAGCTCTAATAATTTGTTTCATCGTCGTGATTACTTTCCTATTAATTTCAGGAAAAAAAGAAGAAGAGCCACCATGGGAAGTTGCCACAACGGAAGAATCGCTGGTTGAAACTACAGAAAGTACCAAAGAAGTCGAAGAGACCACCATAATGGTCGACGTGAAAGGAGCAGTCAAGAAGCCAGGTGTTTATGAATTAAAAAAAGAAGCGCGTTTGAAAGAAGCCATTCTTTTAGCTGGAGGAATGAAAGAAGAAGCCGAGGAAAAGCAACTAAATCTTGCAAAAAAATTAGAAGATCAAGAAATGATTTATGTCCCAACAAAAGAAGAAGCAGAATCTATGCCTGATGACTTCACTCAGACACAATCAGACAATGAGACTAGTAGCAGTGATACACTCATTAATATTAACACTGCTGATCTTACACAGCTACAGCAGTTATCAGGCATTGGGCCTTCTAAAGCCCAAGCTATTATTGATTATCGTGAAGAAAATGGCGCATTTAAAAATGTGGATGAATTACAAGAAGTTTCTGGATTTGGACAAAAGACAGTTGAAAAATTAAAAGAGTCGATTACAATATAACTAACTAACACTAAATTTTACTTTTAAAAGGAGGGACAATATGTCCAAACAACGTATACCCTGGGACCAATATTTTATGGCCCAAGCTGTTTTACTTTCACTTCGTAGCACGTGTACCCGTTTAGAGGTCGGGGCAACTTTGGTAAAAGATCGACGAATTATCGCAGGAGGCTATAACGGTTCTGTTTCTGGCGATGTGCATTGTATAGATGAGGATTGTTATTTGGTCAATGGTCATTGTATCCGAACAATTCATGCTGAGATGAATGCTCTTTTACAGTGTGCCAAATTGGGTGTTTCAACAGATGGCGGCGAAATTTATGTGACTCATTTTCCGTGTTTACCTTGTACCAAAGCCATTTTGCAAGCAGGCATCAAAAAAATTCATTATCTAAACGATTATCATAATGATCCTTATGCCATTGATTTGATCAAGCAAGTTGGTGCAAGCGCCGAAAAAGTTGTCTTAAATCCTGTCTATTTTGAAAAACTTTCTTTCGGCAGTAATTATGATCCAACTCACTGAAGATTGGAAAAATCAACTGGTTTTTCCCGCAGTGATCAGCGCTACTTTTGTAACTGGTATCATTTTAAAATCTCTTTTTCTTTTGGGGATTACTTGCTATTTTGTGGTCATTTTAATGATCAAGAAACAAAAATTTCTGCTTTTTTTGAGTGTCATTATTTGTTTATTACTGTTTCTTCGTTTTTTTCAAATGCGATTACCTAGCATAGAGGTTCAACCAGACCAAGAAATCACGACGTCATTACAGGTTTTCCCAGATACCATCAAGGTCAATGGTGATCAAGTAACCTTTGAGGCAAAAATGTCAAAAGGAAAAGCGAGCGTTCAATATAAATTGTCTACTGTGCAAGAAAAAAAGACATGGATGAAACGACAAAATTGGTCCAAAGAACTTTTAGTCCAAGGAAATTTTTTAGAAAATGAAACAGCTCGTAATCTTCATGGGTTTGATCAAGCTTGGTATCAATTTTCAACAAATAAAATAGGAACCTTTCGTATTAATGAAATTAAAAAAATAAGAAGAGGAAATTGGCGCTATTTTTTTAAGAAAAATCGGGCCCGCTGTATCGATTGGGTTGACAATCATTATTCTGAAAAAAGTAGTTTGTACATTCAATCTTTGTTACTAGGGTACAAAAGTGTATCCTTTCAAGACATTCGATCTATCTATAGCACAAGCGGTGTCCTACATCTTTTTACGATTTCTGGTATGCATGTTTATCTGTTTTATGGCTGGTTTTTTTATCTTTTTCGTAAAAGTCAACGCACATTTTCCGAGTTCTTTTTGTTCTTTACAGTGCTAATCTTTTTTTCTGTGACCATATTTGGTACAACAATTAGTGTCTGGCGAGCCACTTTATTTTATCTTATCCGGCTATTTTTTAAAGAAGCCAATATTCACCTGTCAACGATGGATCGCTTTAGTATCGTGTTGATGCTGTTATTGTTTATAGACCCCAAAAGCTTATTGCAAGTTTCAGGTATCTTATCGATTGGAATGTCCGCTATTTTGTTGTTTATAGAAAATAATCCAAAACAAAGATTCTCGAAAATCCGTCAATCACTTGAAATATCGTTATTAGTGTCCCCATTTTTACTTTATTTCTTTTTTGAGTTTCCCCTTCTAGGAGGACTTTTGACAAGTGTAATGGCTCCTCTTTTTACAAGCGTATTTTTGCCACTGTGTATTGGGAGCATTGGCTTAACAGTTATTGGGTGGCAAAACAATAGTCTCACGTTTGTATTAGAAACCCTGATTTCCTTCATTGAAAAAGGGATCAGCTATACCAAAAACTTTTCGTTTATTACAGGACAACCTACCCTAATATTTGTTGTCATTTGTCTAATTGTCAGTCTGCTTTGTTATCAAGGAAAACACCGTAAGTATTTTTTCATACCACTTGTTCTTTTAATGGTACAAAATGCTTTTTCACTGGATACTTCTGTCAGCTTTGTAGACGTAGGACAAGGAGATAGTATCGTGATTCAGATGCCATTTAAAAAAGATGTTTATGTGGTTGATACTGGTGGCAAGTTGAATTTTTTAAAAGAAGATTGGCAAGAACGAGAAATAAGAGCAAATGCAGAATTTACCTTGATTCCTTTTTTAAAAGGAGAAGGTGTTCGAAAAATAAAAGGCTTGGTATTGACTCATGGCGATGTCGATCATATGGGAGATACCCTAGCCTTAGTAGAGGCTATTCCAGTAGACACTATCTATGTCGGACAAGGAAGTCTACAAAATAAAAATATGAAAAAATTAGTCAAAAAGTTGCCACGCTCGATAAAAATTCAAGAAGTAAAAACTGGCGATCAAATAGGGGACAACCTTCGCATGAACGTTTTATCTCCTCAACATAGAGGAAAAGGAGAAAATGAAGATTCAGTGGTGTTGTCACTTGCTATCAAAAATACTCGTTTTTTATTAATGGGAGATTTAGATCAAGCAGGTGAAAATCAAATCATAAAACATTATCCTAAACTTAAAACAGATATCTTAAAGTTAGGACATCACGGAAGTAAAACCTCTTCTGGAAATTCTTTTATTCAAGCGACAGAACCCAAGCAAGCCATTGTTTCTTGTGGTTTAAATAATTCATTTCATCATCCAAATCAAGAAGTTTTGGATACACTTAAACAAAATAAAGTTCAAGTCTTTCGGACAGATAGGCAAGGAATGATTCGATATACTTGGCACTTTTGGGATCGATATCCAAAATTATTCATTCAAAAAAGCAAATAGTCATCAGATACTAAATGTGATAGGATAAAAGAAGAGAATGGAGAGAAAGCCGTTGAAAGTTCAAGAAGCTATACAAAAAATCCACGAGAAAAATTTTACGCCCGTCTATTTAGTACTTGGTACAGAAGAGTATTTACAAAAGCAGATACGAACTGCTTTTTTAGAAAGTTTTGTCATTGAAGAAGGGGACTTGAATTTTTCGCAGTTTGATATGGAAGAAGATAGTCTAGGCGCTGTTTTGGATGAAGCTGAATCCGTTCCATTTTTTGGGGATCAGCGGTTGATTTTTGTTGAAACACCTTATTTTTTAACTGCTGAAAAAAAGACGAATGCTCCTGAACAACCAATCGATAGTTTCCTTGATTATCTAAAACAACCGATTGATAGCTCGATCTTGGTTTTTTTTGCGAATTATGAAAAGCTAGATGAACGAAAAAAGGTCGTCAAACAGTTAAAAAAAGCAAGCACTATAATTGAGGTTCAACCATTAAAAGAAGCTGAAGTACGTCGTTATTTGCAACAAACTATTGATAATGAAGGAATCTTTATGAGTCGAGAAGCCTTTGAGTTGTTTATCAGACTTACGGATGCTGATTTATCAAAGTCAATGCGAGAGTTTGACAAAATCAAACTTTTTGCTACTGAAAGCAAAAAAGTCACGGTAAAAGATATTGAGCAGCTAGTTCCTAAGACCTTGGAACATAATATTTTTGATTTAACAAATGATTTGTTGGCGGGAAACGCTGAGAAAGCGTTACGTTTGTATGAGGATCTTCATACGCAAGGAGAGGAAACAATTAAGATCAACGCAATATTAATCAGCCAAATTCGTCTCTTGTTGCAGACAGCCATTTTAATAAAAAACGGCTATACTCAAGGCGATATTACCAAAACGATTGGCGCTCATCCTTATCGAGTGAAGTTAGCAGTACAACAGCTTCGAAAACTAGATATCAATAGTTTGTCGTCTATTTATGATGAATTGATAGAAAATGATTATTTGGTAAAAAGTGGTCAAGCTGAAAAAGAATTTACTTTCCAATTGTTTCTTCTTAAAACATCGGCCAAGCAAAAAAGAGCATAAAAAAAAGAGTGGAGAGCCACTCTTTTTTTTATTTAGAAACACGTTTGCTTAAACGGCTTTTATCGCGGTTTGCTTTATTGGCATGGATCAAGCCTTTTGATTCAGTCATATCGATTGCTTTGATCGCATCTTTATATAAAGCATCAGCATTTTCAGCACCAGCTTCAGCAGCTTGTTCAGCTTTTTTAATAGCTGTACGCATAGCACTTACTTGAGATGAATTTCTAGCACTTGCGGCTTCGTTTGTACGAACACGTTTGATTGCAGATTCAATTTGTGGCATTTTTTTCACCTCCAGAAAAAGAGTAATTATACGAAAGACGTATAAATCAACAATAGTCATTATACCTAAACAAAAGTCACAATGCAATAATAAGTGTAAAGAAATATTACTTAACAGAAAAAATATTACCATTCAAAGCTAAACTTTATGACCACGTCTACGCTACACGAAGGTGTCTGCCAAGCTTCAAACAGAAACTAGACGCTAAATCGCTAAGTGAAGTGACCTCATTTGACCGTGGGAGTAACGAAAAAAATTGATACCTTCCATGTTAAACATTGACTAACATAGAGATAGACTTGCTTTGTGGTTATATATCGTAACTAGAAATTTCTAGGAATTTGAAAAAAATATTTGAAAGTATTCATTCTTTCTTTTCCTTATGGTATTATAAGCGTAGGGTCTTTCGTTACAAGTAATCAACAGTATTGATTTGTAAACAGTTTTAGAAGAGATTAACTACTTCTAATTTTAGACCTTCTTTTTTTATGTTTAACGAATATGAATGGTGGTGTAAATTTTGAGTCTTGCACTAATTGTGACAATTACACTTGTTATGGGTGTTATCTTTGTTAATGGGTGGACAGATGCACCTAACGCAATTGCCACTGCCGTTTCAACACGAGTGTTGAAACCAAATGTTGCGATTGGTATCGCTGTTGTCATGAACTTTTTAGGTGCTTTGGTCATGACAATGTTTAATGCGCAAGTGGCCGAAACAATCAGTAATATTGTCTCATTTGATGGGCAAGGAATTGCTGCTGCTCAAGTAGCTTTAGCAGCTTCCTTATTTTCAATCGTGGTTTGGTCAGTTGCAGCTTGGTATTTTGGAATTCCAACAAGTGAATCGCACGCATTGATTGCTGGATTAACGGGTTCAGCTATGGCATTAGGTGGACTTGGAGCGGTCAATGGATCGGAATGGACCAAAGTATTGATTGGGCTGGTTGTATCAACTATTTTTGGATTTGGTGGAGGTTATCTTATCGCCAAGTTAATTGCTTGGGCCTTTCAATGGGTTCCGAGAAGAAATGCTAACAAGGTCTTTACTTGGGGACAAGCAATTTCTGCGGCAGCAAATGCTTTTTTACATGGCGCACAAGATGGACAAAAATTTATGGGTGTTTTCATGTTAGGTCTGTTTTACAACGGCCTTGTAGAAAAATCTGGGAATGGTTTTGTAATACCTATTTGGGTCATGGCTTTGTGTTCCATTACCATGGGCGTTGGAACATCGATTGGTGGAATGAAAATCATCAAATCAGTCGGTATGGATATGGTCAAGTTAGAGACCTATCAAGGGTTTTCTGCCGATTTGAGTGCCGCAATTTGCTTGTTGTTGGCTTCTATGTTTGGAATACCCGTTTCAACCACTCACACAAAAACAACGGCCATCATGGGTGTTGGTGCTTCAAAACGAATGTCCAGTGTTGACTGGAGCATTGTGAAAGAAATGGTTTTGGCTTGGGTATTAACTTTCCCTGGCTGTGGTGCAATTGCATTTATTATGGCAAAAGTTTTTGTAGCAATTTTTTAAGGAGAGAATAAAATGAGTCGGAAAAAACATTTTGATTACTTCAAGGCAATGGAAACTCTAGCAGAAAATGCCTACACTGCTGCTGGGATTTTAGAAGATATTGTTAGAAACTATTCACTTGAATACTATAAAGAAAAAGTGGGTAAAATCCATGAAATCGAAAAAGATAGCGATGCTTTGATTGCTCAACTAAACAAAGAATTATACGAATCTTTTATTACCCCTATCGATCGTGAAGATATTATGGTCATTTCTGAACAAATAGATGATATTTTAGACGGAATCAACGCGATGGCTTTTCTTTTTGAAAATTTAATCATTACAGATATGAGAAAAGAAACGGATCATTTTGCTGAAATGGTTACTTCTGCAACAAAAGGTGTTCACACGGCAGTAAAAGAATTTCACAAGTTTAAAAACTCGAAAGACTTAAAGAATTTGATTTTGGAAGTTAATAATATCGAATCTGAAGGAGACCGCTTATTCAGTCAATTAAAAAAACAATTATTCTCTGAAGAAGAAAATCTTTTAGAAATCATCAAATGGAAAGAGATTTACGATCGTTTTGAATTGATTTTAAATGCAACAGAAGATGCTGTGGATACAATTGATATCATGACTATTAAAAATACGTAATAAAAAGCCAGGACTTTTGTCCTGGCTTTTTATTATAATTAAAGAGCAATCAACCAATAAACAATCAAGATTGCGCCTAAAACAATGCGGTACCAACCGAAAGCTGTAAAGTCGTTTTTCTTTAGATAATTCATTAGAAACTTGATGGCTAAGATTGAAACGACAAATGAAATAACAGTTCCGACCAATAAAATAAAGGTTGAAGAAAAGTCAAAACTATTGCCCTCTAACAGAAATTTAACAACCTTTAAAAGACTTGCTCCAAACATGGTTGGAATTCCAAGGAAGAAAGAAAATTCAGTAGCAACAAAACGAGAACCGCCTATGAGTATCGCGCCTAAAATGGTCGCACCTGACCGCGAAGTTCCTGGTATCAAAGATAAAACTTGAAACATCCCAACGATTAAAGCAAATTGATAAGTAATGTCAGTCAAATTTGTAATTTTAGGCGTTTTCCCTTTGTTTCTCTTTTCTACAAGAATAAAGGCAATCCCGTAAACAATCAACATGATGGCGACTGGCAGAAATTTATGAAAGTGGTCGTCTAACCAATCATCTAAAGGTAAACCAATAATAGCTGAAGGAATAATGGCAACAATCACTTTAAACCATAATGACCAGGTATCCTTTTTTTCAGTGGCATTTTTTGATGGTGCAAACGGGTTTAATTTAGTGAAGTACAAAACGACAACTGCTAATATCGCTCCTAATTGTATAACGACATTAAACATAGTCATAAATTCTTCGCTGGCATCCATCTTAATGAATTCATTTGCTAAGATTAAATGCCCGGTACTACTGATAGGGAGCCATTCCGTGATTCCTTCAATGACTCCAAGGACAACGGCTTTAACAATATTAAGAAAAAACATTTTTTCAATCCTTTCCTATAAAATGTGAATCTCTATCAGTATACCGTTTCTACTTCTAATAACCAATCTTTTTCCGATTATTTCTAGTTTTTTAAGCTTTGGCCCTTTTTGATATAATCTGTTGTCGCAAACTGTACACATTCAAAAGAGCCTTTCTCATAAATTAAGCGAGTCACTGAACCATTGGGAATATCCATCCGAATATTATTTTCTTCTCTGATAAGATTCATCAAGAAGGCAATCGTTAGCCCGTGAGAAACAACCAAGGCTTTGCCACCCCCGTTTTTTTCCACACGATACGCTATATCTTCAAAACCCGTTCTCACACGAAACTCAAGTTCTTGATAAGTTTCAGCCCAATTGGCCGTATCTGCTTCATAGATGGCATCGCATACTTGGTGAAAGGTGGTGTTGCGATCAACCATTTCATCATAATTTTGAAAATTTAACACTCGAGGGACAACGCCCCACATCTCAGCATCAAAACCTCCTTCTAAGGAACCAAAACACCATTCACGAATTCTTTTATCGACACGATAGGGGATATTAGCACCTTTTTGATGCTCTCCTAAAAGAATTCGCATGGTTTCAATAGCACGCCCACTATCGCTAGACACGGCTTCTTGAAATTCAATCTCTTTTAAACCACGTCCTAAATCATAAATCGTTTCAGCACCAGATTTGGTTAGAGGTGTATCACACCATCCTTGGACACGTTGCACCGCATTAAACATCGTTTTCCCATGACGCACAATGTAAAGTTCAGTTTTTGCCATAATTTCACTCCTAAATTTTCATTATTTTACAAAGAATGGATTGGATCGTTTTTCCACTTCAATGGTCGTTGGTGCGCCATGACCAGGATAAACTGGAAATTGGTTAGGTAAGGTAAACAATTGCGATTGGATACTTTCCAACAATTGTTCCAAGTTACCTGTTGGTAAGTCGCTACGACCAATACTTCCGCGAAAAAGGGTATCTCCTGCAATTACAAAATTTTCGAAAATAAAACTCACACTACCTATCGAATGCCCAGGGGTTGAAACGACTTTGAATGAAAGATTTCCTAATTGATATTCTTTATTTTCAAGCTCTTTTTCTGCCGGACGCACGATTATTGATTCTTCAAAACTAGCAGATAAATTTAGACTAGGATCTTGTAACCAGTCTTTTTCTAATGGACTTAGATAGACCTCAATGTGATAAAAATCTCTTAAAGTATCCACAGCTCCAATATGGTCAAAGTGGGCATGGGTCAACAAAATGGCCAAGGGTTTAGCTTCAGTTTTATTGATTTCTTCGATAATACGTGGACTATCAGCACCTGGATCAATAATTAATAACTGATCATCTTCCCAAACTAAATAACAATTTTCTTCGATTTCTCCAGTAACCACACGATTCACTTGCATAAAAAGCCCTCCTTTTTCTTTACTTTAAGTATAGCGTAAACTAGCAACCGTGACAAAGAAAGTTCTTTTTGAATTTTTTTATTAAAAAAGCGGACATTTTTCTTCTCGAACTCGTTAATAAAGGTAGGAGGTGAAATAATGTCTTTACAAGAAGTCTTTTTATTAATTAAGGAACAAAAAATTCTCTTTTTATTATCGTTACTTTCAATTGCTATGGTGATTGATTTTCTAAGCGGCCTCATTGCAGCCAAAATTACAAATACGATTACATCAAAAATCGGAATCAATGGTATTTTACGAAAAGTAGCGAGTATCATGTTGTTAGTCTTTTTTATCCCAGTAGCCATGATTATTCCCAATCATTCAGGGTTAGCTTTAGTATACATTTTGTATCTAGGCTATCTTTTGATGGAAATCCAATCTATTTTAGAAAATTATCAAAAAATGGGTATCGATATTCATATTTTTAATTCTTTTTTAGAAAAACTTATAACCGCTTTTCAGCACTTTTTTCATTAAAATGATAAGACTCCAAAGGTTAAAATTTGGAGTCTTTTTATTGTCCTTTAAGTTTTTTATCAGTTAATACTATTTAAAAGTAGTAAAAAATACTGGTAGAAGAGACCAAATAAAAGGAAGCCTCACTGGATGTACTCTATCTAAAAGAACTTATTTTTGGTATAATTAGGAATTGGAAGGTGATTGCATGCATCGGGGAAAAATATCCGTTCGAAAATTAGTAGAATTCATTTTACGTAAAGGTAGCATTGATAACCGAAAAGTAAGTAATCATACCGCACAAGAAGGATCTCGCATCCATCGCAAACTACAAAAAGAGGCGGGAGAAGATTATGAAAAGGAAGTTTTTTTACAACTAGAAGCTTCAGTCGATAAGGATCAACTGATTATTGAGGGACGAGCAGATGGCATTTTTTGTGAAAATGAAAAATGGATTATTGATGAAATAAAAACTTCCGAAGTTCATTTTGAAGACGTAGAAGATAGTCAGATTGAATTATTCTTCTCACAGGCGATGGTTTATGCTTATATATATGCTAAAAAAGAACAATTGGAAGAAATAACCGTCCAATTAACGTATTATCAAACAACTGAAAAAGAGATTACCCGGACTAGACGCAGTTTTTCTTTTGATTTTTTAACACAGTTTTTTGAAGAATTGATTGGTGAATATCATAAGTGGTTGATTTTTCAAGATGATTGGAAAAAGGTACGTAATTTCTCGCTAACAGCTTTGGACTTTCCTTATCAGGACTATCGCAAAGGGCAACGAGAACTTGCAGTTGCTGCTTATAAAACGCTACGAACCAACCAGCAACTATTTGTTGAAGCACCAACTGGGATTGGTAAAACAATGTCCACCTTATATCCTGCCTTAAAAGCATTAGGAGAAGATCGAGCCGATCGCATTTTTTATTTGACCGCAAAAACAATTACTCGACAAGTTGCTGAAGATGCATTGTCTGCACTAAATAAAAATAATGCCGAAGTAAAAAGCGTTACACTAACGGCAAAAGATAAAATTTGCTTTTTAGATGAAACAACTTGTAATCCAGATGACTGTCCGTATGCCAACGGATATTATAATCGTATTAATGAAGGCTTATGGGATATTTTGCATCATGAAAACCAGTTTACTCGTCCAATTATTGAAGAATACGCACGTAAACATCAGTTATGTCCTTTTGAGTTTTCGTTAGATATTAGTCTATTTTGCGATGTGATTATTGGCGATTATAATTATTTATTTGACCCAACTGTTTATTTAAGAAGATTTTTCGAAGAGCCTGAAGAAAACTATTATTTTTTAGTCGATGAAGCTCATAACTTGGTTAATCGTTCACGTGAGATGTATTCTGCAACGATTAACAGAAATGCTTATTTAAATTTAAAAAAGAATTTACCAAAAGAAGAAAAACGAATCAAAAGAAAATTGACCAAAATCGAGAGTAATTTTGCTTCTATTTATGAGCAAGCCAAAGAAGACAATTGGCAGTTTCGTCATCAAAAAGCTGGTCCAGAAAGTTTAATCGAACAATTGTATAAATTTAGTGAATTACTTAAAGAGTGGTTAGCTGCCAATCCAGAACACCCTATCTCTGAACAAGCACTCACGGTTTATTTTGATACCTTACATTTTTTAAAGATTAGTGAGTTCTATGATGATCATTATGAGACCACCATTGAAATCAACTACAAGGATGTACAGATACGTCTTTTTTGTATAGAACCAGCGCCATTTCTAAAACAATCACTAGAGAAAGCAAAAGGAAGTATTCTTTTCTCGGCTACCTTATCCCCTTTAAATTACTATCAAGAAGTTTTAGGTGGATCAGAGGACGCGTTACGCTATCGTCTAAGTAGTCCCTTTCCGATAGAAAACCAAAAAATCGTCATTCCTTCTTTTATTCAGACGACTTATCGAAAAAGAGAAGAAAGCTTAAGGCCAATTGTTGACGTGATTCAAGCGATGGTACAAGCCAAAAAAGGAAATTATTTGATATTTTTTCCATCGTATAAATATTTGGATGATACTTTACAAGTGTTTCAAAGCAAGTATCCAAAGATTGCAACAATCGTACAAGATTCTTTGATGAATGAGGAAGAACGGGAACAGTTTTTAGCTAAATTTGTTGAAAACCCTCAGCAATCATTGATTGGATTCTGCGTATTGGGAGGGATTTTTTCAGAAGGAATCGATCTCAAGGGAACACAACTCATTGGAACGGCGATTGTAAGTGTTGGTCTTCCTCAATTCAATCATGAACAAGAACTGATTCGTCAATATTATGACGAGCAGCATAAAGATGGCTTTTCCTATGCTTATCAATTGCCGGGAATGAATAAGGTGATGCAAGCCGCAGGGCGAGTGATAAGAGATGAAGCAGATAAGGGAGTCGTTGTACTAATTGATCAACGATTTACCACAAGGAAATATCAACAGTTGTTTCCTCCTCATTGGCAAAACTATAATGTCTCAAGGCAAGTGCAACAAGTAAAGGATAACTTGGATGATTTTTGGCAATGTATCGATGTGAAGGAGGAATCCTAAGTTTTGTTGAATCTTATTCTAGGTAATTTACAAAGGCTATAAAACAAGGTATCATGAAAAGAGTAAGACAAGGAGGGAAAACGAGTGAGCGAACCAAAAACAGAACAAGAAATAAAAGAAATTAAAGACCGCATTTTGATGGCATTAGAAACTGTGATCGATCCTGAACTTGGTATCGATATTGTCAATTTGGGGTTAATCTACGACCTTGAATTTGACAGTGAAACAGGGGATACAGTCATTAAAATGACGCTAACGACCATGGGATGTCCTTTGGCTGATATATTGACAGATAATATACATGATGCTTTACAAGAAGTACCTGAAGTGAAAAATATTGAAGTGAAGCTGGTTTGGTATCCGGCTTGGTCGACTGATAAGATGAGTCGCTATGCACGGATTGCATTGGGGATTAGATAGACTGTTGTAGCAGGGTTTAGGGCTGTTTTAAATAAGTTCATTATAGTAAACTAACCTTAAAAACCGCAACTTGTCAGGAGTCCATTCAAATTATAGTCACCATTCTTTTGTTATTTAATAGCAAAAGGATGGTGATTTTTTGACAGGATTGAAATTGAAGGAATAACTTGAGAGGAAGGAAAAACCGTTCCTGTTTACATTCGACAGCGATGTTAAAAGTAGGTTATATGAACGTTAGGGGCGGTAAAATTATCCTTACTATTCAACAAAAACATCGAGCGCTGAAGCCACAACTAAGAGCAGAAACATTTTCTTCAAATAGTTAAATCCTTCTAATTAAGGGAAGTTGCTCCTTTCTTACTAGATTTAAGAAATATATCCTTTGTTTTACCATTGCAACTGTTATTCAAAAATGTTACGCTGTTTTAGAATATCTTGTAAAGGAGAATCAGTCAGTGAGAGAATGGGAGAAAGCACAAAAAGGTTATATGTATGATGCCAACAATGACGAAGAGATTGTCAAAGCAAGAGAAGTTTGCGCTGACCTTTGTTTTGAATTTAATTCTTGTCGACCTTCAGATACAAAGAAACAAAATTTAATTTTGCATAAAATGTTATCTTCCATCAAAGGTGAACCTGTGATTACTGCGCCATTTTATTGTGATTATGGAACAAATATTTCAATCGGAGAAAATTTTTACACCAATCATAATTGCGTCATTTTAGATGGAGCGAAGGTAACGTTTGGAGACAATGTTTTTATTGCACCAAACTGCGTCTTTTCCACTGCGGGTCATGCCATTAATGGTCAACAAAGAGCAGCAGGATTAGAGATTGCACGACCAATTACAATTGAGGACAATATCTGGATTGGAGCAAACGTCACCGTATTACCTGGGGTTACAATTGGTGAAAATACAATTATTGGAGCTGGTAGCGTCGTAAATAAGAGTATTCCTTCTAATGTGGTTGCAGTAGGAAACCCTTGTAAAGTGAAACGGTTAATTACAGAAGAAGATAAAAAGAAATACAAGTTTTTCCAGAATAACTAATTATCCAAAGTAAAAGATCCTCGGTCGAAGGTGTCTTTTACTTTTTTTGCGTATGGGAGCTATTGCTTTTATTTGTGAGACAGGATAAACTGAAAAAAAGAACGGAGGATGCGTATGTTAGAAACTAATTTTGCGAATAATCTTTTTAAAAATCCTTTTATGAATGCTTCTGGTGTCCATTGTATGACGGTTGAGGAAATGGATCAGTTGGCAAAAAGTGAGGCTGGGGCTTTTATTACAAAAAGTGCAACGATAGCTCAAAGAAAAGGAAATCCCAAACCGCGCTATCGTTCTCTTGATTTAGGCAGCATCAATTCAATGGGACTTCCAAATGAAGGAATCGATTATTACTTGGATTATGCGCTTCAAAAACAAGAAGAACAAGATGTTCCGATTTTCTTCTCAATTGCCGGAATGAGTCCTGATGAAAACATCCAAATGTTGGAAAAAATTGAAAAAAGTTCTTTTAAAGGAATCACCGAATTAAACCTTTCTTGTCCGAATGTTCCTGGCAAACCACAGGCAGCTTATGACTTTGAAGCAACTGATGCAATTTTAGCGCGCATTTTTGCTTTTTTTAAAAAACCCTTGGGAATCAAACTGCCTCCTTATTTCGATTTGGCACATTTTGATGCGATGGCCGATGTATTAAATAAATACCCCCTAACTTATATCAACTCCATTAACTCAGTAGGTAATGGCCTTTTTATTGATACGGATAAAGAACAAGTCGTAATAAAGCCTAAAAATGGTTTTGGAGGAATCGGTGGCGAATATGTCAAGCCCACTGCTTTAGCCAACGTGCGCGCTTTTTATACGCGTTTAAATCCGTCCATTCAAATCATAGGAACTGGTGGAATAACCTCTGGACGAGACGCCTTTGAGCATTTGCTATGTGGTGCTTCGATGTTACAAGTTGGGACACAACTTCAAAAAGAAGGGGTTCCTGTTTTTGATCGGTTAAGCCGGGAGCTAAAAGAAATAATGACTGAAAAAGGCTATGACCATATCGAACAATTTCGCGGGAAACTAAAAGAGATGTAGTGAAAGAAGGAAATAAATTGAATTTGCGTAAGGCCACAGAAGAAGATTTGAAAGAAATGATGACTATTATTTTGGAGGCAATTGAATCACTTTATATGCAAGGCTCTCCGCAATGGCAAAACGGTTATGGTCCTTCTGAACAGCAAATTTTAAAAGATATCAAAATGGGGAATTGTTATGTGTTAATTAACGATAAGACAATTGTTGGACTTGCTTCTTTAATTCCTGGTATCGATCCGGTCTATACAAAAATTAAAGATGGTTCTTGGCAAGGGCACGATCCTTACGTATCGATTCATCGTGTAGCCGTTGCTAAAAACACTCGTAACCAGGGAGTCGCTAGTAGTCTTTTAAAAGACTTAATCAAAACAGCGGAAAAGCAAGGGTTCAAAGACGTTCGCATCGATACTCATGAACAAAATATTGGCATGCAAAAGGCCATTTTGAAGTCTGGTTTTGTCTATCGAGGAACTGTCTTTTTTCCAATTCCAGAAGGGAAAAGAAAAGCTTATCAATATTTATCATAGTAATTATTTCAACTGTCTATTTTCTTTAAAGAGTCCTTTAGCTGAGTTTTTTAAGCAAAAATGATACACTAGAGAAGAAATGAGAAAAGGGAGGTCGGCCATGATGGAAGAAGATAAATCATCTCAACAAGCAGCGGTTACGGAAGCAAATTTTAACGAGATTAAAGAAGTAGCTTCAAAAAATATTGGATCAATGCTGCGCGACTTACAAGACTTTGAAGAAGCTATAAAAAATGAGGATGTCGCGGCAATCTATCGTATTTATAAAGGAAAGTTGCATAAAGAGTTAAAAGAGACATCTAACAAAAATCATGAAATTGATGAATTATTAGCTAAAAAACTACAAGACCGTTTTTTGGAAACTTTTCCTTTTATGAAACATACTAAAAAACTTTCTCCAACCATGCATTATTACACCATTGATACTTATTATCGAGAACGGCCTACGATTGCTATCGATGCAAGTATTCCTGAAATTTTTGTCTTACCTCAAGTTGATCAAAAATGGCATGAATTTCAAGATGAACAGTCCTCTCAATTGGGGGTCATCGAGCAACAGATGGATGAATTAGAAGCAAAAAAAATCACTGCCAAAACTGAAATTGAAAAAATTGATCAAAAAATTCAAGTAATCCAAGAGAAAAAGAAAACAGCTGAAGAATCCAAAGGTTTATTTAATCGATCGAAAGCAGATGAAGAAGTGGATGAATTTAATCAACAACTGGAAGCTTTACAGACCGAAAGAAAAGAATGGCAGCCATTTTTGAACAAAACGGACGCTATTGATCAAAAAAAGAACCAACTCATGGAACAATACCAGGCAATTCGTCTGAACAGGGCCTTAGTTATAAAAGAAATGCGCTTAGTTGATAAACATTTTGGTTCCTTAGACAAGATGAATGAACAACTTCAAACTTTTTTACAAGACTTTCTTGATTCGAAAAAAGGAGGTGGTACTCATGAGTGAAGCAGATAACAAACCGTCCATAGAAGAAAATGACAGGACTGAAGAAACTTCTGAATTAGCCGAAGATAAGCTGATAAATGATCCTTATTATCTTCAAAAAGAACAAGATCATTCAGAAATTGTTCAATGGATTGATTCTGTGGAAGAACAATTACAAGACCTTCGTTTGCGAAAATCTTTATTAGAAGCCAATTTTGATGAATTGATCGTCTGTTATCGTCGGTATATCTCTGATGAAGAAGAAATATCGATGGTTGCAAAAACAAATATGTTAGAGTACTTTACCTATGAGTTATTGAAACCTTTAATAAATGTTGGTTTGAAGCCATTAGATTCTTACAACTCTTGGTCAACAAAACGCTTCTTAGTTTCTTATCAGTTAGAAGAAGACAGGACTTATACCTTGAATTTTAAGATGAACGTTGTTGATGAGCGTTTTGATTCTGATTTCATGTCACTAATTACCATTAATCCTGTTGAAATGACCGTTGCAGTAAAAGAAGAACAAGTCGTTGAACTCATCGGTTTATGGTATGCTGAAAAGATTTTTTCTAGAAGTCAAATTTCAATGATAAACTACGATTTAAACCAATTACTTTTACATTTTAAAGAACTAGGTTTTGAAGTAAAAGAAAGTCTATTGGATAATACCCGAGCATTGGCGGTCGAACTGGAAAGTGATTTACCAGTAACAACCAAAATTCTTGATGATATTTTCATTACGACTATGGAATCAGAGGACTATGATTTTACTAAAATTGCAGAGAATAAATTTGATGTTTTGTTAAATCAAGATCAACATGTCTTGATACAAGGAAAAAAAGCATCTACACATTTGTTTATCGATTCGAATAATCGCAGAAGATCAATCTTGGACTTCTTTACACATTATCCATTTTTAGTTCCTTTATTGATTCGCTAGGAATAAGACAAAGGTTTGGCTAAGGCACAAACTTTTGTCTTCTTTAAGGAAGTGTCAAAATGACCGAAGATTTACTCGAACAAATAAATTTTTGGAACGAGTTTGCTTATGAGTATACAGAAATTCAAGAAGAAACAAGGACATCCATTGTCGAAGATATCTCAACCTATTTAAAAGAAAAAAACGTTCTGCCAACAGATTCTTTTCTTGATTTGGCCGGAGGAAGCGGGAAATACGTTGAAACAATTTTACCGTTTGTCAACCAGTATGTATTAGTTGACTTCTCATCTAAAATGCTGGAAATTGCGCGAGAAAACCATCCATCTGAAAAATTAGCCCTCTATTGTAAAGACCAAACTAGCTTTCTTTCTCAGACTGCGGATAATAGTTTTGATGTTGTTTTTTCAGCTATGAATCCAGCCCTACAAAAGCAAAATGACTTATTAGAATATCTTCGTATCGCTAGAAAACGAATCTGTCTTTTAAGAGTCATTGAAGAGTCTGATGAGCTTTTTTCATCGTATGAAATAAAAGACACAGCCTCGCATAAGTTGATGGAACGTTATAAAGAATGGTTACCTGTTCCTTTTGAAAGTAAAAAATTCAAGTACACTTATATGGAGACTGTTTCGAAAAAGTTTTTTAAAAGTTATTTTTCAAAAGACTTATCAAAAGAGAAACTCAGCCAAGCCTTGAATGATTTCGGTCCGCTAAATGAGCGAGAGAATAAAACAACCATTTACTTTGAAGCTTTGTTGGTTTCTGTTGGCTAAGGTTGATGAAAGGGGTGACTTATGTTTTTAACTGATTTGATGGATAAGCACCAGCAGACGCAACTTCAAATTTTTCATTATTTTTTAGAGCACGAACCCACCCTTTCCAATCATGAAGTTGAGAAAATAACCAATGTATCGGTTCCCACATTACAAAGAGAAATAGAGACCTTAAATAGTCAACTTCATCTATACTGTGATCACGCAAGTTTAAAAAAAACAACTTCTGACCGCTACACGTTAGTTTTGCCTGCTGAGTTTAGTACTTCAGGTTTTTTACATTTTTATCTAGAAGAAACGATAACTTTTCAAATTTTGGAATATATTTATCAAAAGAAGGAAATTACAATCACTAAGATGGCCTTGGACTTTCAAATAAGTGAAGCGTCATTATTTCGTCAATTAAGAAGAATCAATCAATATTTAGAGGAATTTGATTTACAATTTCATAATAAAAAAATTATTGGAAATGAGTGGCAAATACGCATCTTTTTCTTCCAACTATTATGGAGGGGCTCGTCTCAAAATTCATTGAAACAAAGACTAGTTAAAAGTCGTGTACTCCCATTAATCCATGTCATACAAACTCAATGTTCGCTGTCTTTTTCGGAAGATAACTATTGGCAATTAGCCCTTTGGTTAGAGATTATGCAACAACGTTTAGATTATCGAGAAAAACAACGTCATGTCCTCTCTTTAAGGGTTTGGGAAAAAATTATTGCTGACCCTTTCTACCAAACAATCAAAAATATTTTAGCTCGTTATCTAAGTCGTTACGCTCTGAATTGGTCAGAATACGAGGTTATTTATCTTTATTTATTTTTATTT
>DXDB01000140.1 GCA_019115705.1 Candidatus Tetragenococcus pullicola
GAAAGAGAATAATTGTTAGGTGAGGCTCCTATATGGACATAAGCTGTTGCCGCGAAAGAATCGAGAGACTCTTAGCATGGTAGGACAAGAATGATCGAGAAGGTCATTTTCAAAACAGCTGACAGAAATTGTCTACGTCATATAGTGTCAAAGCTCAACGGTGACTGAGAAATTTTTTTCGCATGCTCATTGTTGAGTGTGCGCTTTTTTTATGTCTGAAAGAGTTTTTGGTCTTAACAATAAGGAAAGGGCGTGGTTTGATGGATAGTCATCCGCAGAGAGTTAAAAAAATATATTATCAAACCACGATTGGGAGAAATCATTGTAGTTTCTTCTGATCGTAATAGGAGGAAACCGATGAATAAAAAAGTAATCAACAAAGAACAAGAAATCAAAAAATTTGCTACTCTTTCTGAAAGAGAGCTATTGATGGAACTTCGCACCTCTTTAAAAGGACTTTCCAAAGACGATGCAAAAGAACGTTTGGAAGAGTTCGGACTTAACCAAATCAATGCTGAAAAGCCAATGCCAGCATGGCGATTGCTCTTAGAAGCCTTTAAAGATCCTTTTATTTTTGTATTGGCCTTTTTAATGATTGTTTCATTTGCAACCCATGACCAAGATGCTGGTATCGTCATGGCTATCATGATCATAGCAAGTGCTATATTAACTTTTTCTCAGGAATACCGTGCCCAAAAAGCAAGTCATGATTTAAAAAATATGATTGAAAACACTTGTGCTGTTACAAGAGAAGGGGTAACAAAAGAAATTCCGATGGATGAGGTAGTACCGGGGGATATCGTGACTTTGGCAACTGGTGATATGATTCCCGCTGATGCTGTTTTGATTTGGACGAAAGATTTATTTATCAATCAATCATCGCTTACAGGGGAATCTCTACCTGTTGAAAAGTATACAGAGGCAAAAGTAGAATCTTCCAATGAAGAACTGTCGGCAATCGATATGAAAAACTTAGTGTTTATGGGAACAGATATTTTAAGTGGGCAAGGAAAAGCAATTATTTTAAAAACGGGACAAGAAACATTTTTTGGCGACATTGCCCAACATTCAACTAAAAAAAGAGGAAAAACAGCCTTTGATGAAGGCTTGACACGAATCAGTAAGTTTTTATTACGAATGATTGTTGTTTTATTCCCGGTTGTCTTTTTAATCAATGGATTAACAAAAGGCCAATGGGACGAGGCATTCTTTTTTGCTATAGCTGTTGCGGTTGGTTTAACACCAGAAATGCTTCCTATGATTGTCACAAGTAATCTGGCTAAAGGTGCTTTGTCTTTATCAAAAGAAAAAGTGATTGTAAAAGAACTTTCTGCCATTCAAAATTTAGGCAGCATGGATGTCTTATGTACCGATAAAACGGGAACTATTACTGAAGACCGTGTTGTTTTAGTACAACATGTCAATCCTTTAGGAGAAGATGATGATCGGGTATTAGATTTAACTTTTATGAATTCTAATTATCAAACGGGTTGGAAAAATGTGATGGATGTCGCCGTGATTGATCATTTTAAAAAGAATAAAAAACAACTTTCTTACCAAACTGTCAGTAAAATTGATGAAATTCCCTTTGATTTTTCTCGGCGCCGCTTAACCGTTGTTCTAGGTGTTGATGATCACCAGTTGATGATTACAAAAGGAGCTGTTGAAGAAATGGAAGAGGTTTGTTCAACAGTAGAAATTGATGGGAAAGTAGAACCGCTAACGGAAGACTTAAGAAAACAAATGAAAGAACTAAGTCAAAAAATGAACGAACAAGGCATGCGTGTGTTAACAATTGCTATAAAAAAAGATAGTCACTATGAACCTGTTTATTCTATAGCTGATGAAAAAGAGATGACCTTAGTTGGCTTTGCAGGCTTTTTAGATCCAGCTAAAGAGTCAGCAGTAACGGCTATCGATTCTTTGCATAGGCATGGAGTGGCTGTAAAAGTTCTGACTGGGGATAATGAAATAGTAGCCAAAAAGGTTTGTCAAGATGTGGGGATTTCAGCAGACAAGTTCTTACTTGGACCAGAAATCGAACAGTTAAGCGATGCAGAACTCACCGACAAAGTAGACAATATCCATTTATTCGCAAAACTGACACCTATGCAGAAAACACGAATTATTCAAATCTTACAAAGCAAGAAACATACTGTAGGCTTTATGGGAGATGGAATCAATGATGCACCAGCATTACGTACTGCAGATGTCGGGATTTCTGTGGATACCTCGGCTGATATCACCAAAGATGCTAGTTCAATTATTTTGTTGGAAAAAAGTTTGAATGTTTTAGAAAAAGGGGTCGTTGAAGGCCGTAAAGTTTTTAAAAACATGATGAAGTACATTAAAATTACGATCAGTTCTAATTTTGGAAATGTCTTTTCAATTCTTGTTGCGAGTGCGTTTTTACCATTTTTACCCATGCTTTCGCTTCAACTTCTTGTGCAAAACTTGATTTATGACATGACCCAACTTTCAATTCCGTTTGATCGTGTAGATGAAGAAGAACTAATGTCTCCAGTTAAATGGCAAGTGGGTGGTCTTCTTAAATTTACTGTTTTTATCGGACCAATCAGTAGTATTTTTGATATTTTGACGTTCTTACTAATGTGGTTTATCTTTGGTGCCAATACACCTGCAGACCAAGGTCTCTTTCAAGCTGGGTGGTTTGCTGTAGGAATCGTTACACAAATTTTGATAGTGCATATCGTACGTACAAGAAAGAGTGCATTTACTGAAAGTCGGGCATCTAAAGAAGTGTGGGGAGCAAGTATTTTAGGAATTTTTGCCGGGCTGCTTTTTGTTATGACCCCTTTACGCTCTGTTATCGACTTTGAAAAGTTGCCTTTAGAGTACTGGTTTTGGTTTATAGGCATCCTTGTGTGTTACTTGATTGTTTCTGAGGGGATTAAAAAGATTTATATCCGCAAAACTGGAGAATGGATTTAATCTCTTATCATCAGTTTTAGAAAAATTCTGTTTTTCTGATAGTTTTCATTCTTTTAACAAAATATTTAATTTTATATGATAGCTTAGGTCTTCACATGGAAAGATGAAAAAAGAAAAATATGCTTTTTTTCTAAAACTGTTACTTTATCTATAGAAACTGTACTAGTTTTAAAAGAAATAAAAGAAAACGATTTAGAAAATTAGCGTTTTTTTATTTAAGTGTGATTAAATTCACTATTTATTCCTAGTCTTTTAGTAGTTACTTGATAATTGAATACAATTTTTGAAAACTTTTTACTTGTTTTTATCTAATAAAGATGATACTTTAGTAACTGTAAATGGTTCTGATAGTGATACAGATATATAGTCCTGTTACAATCAGTTTCAAACCAAAAAAGAAAAACATCCAACAGAGAGGAAAGTGTGACAAGATGGCAAAGAAAAAAACAATTGACTTTGAGAAACTACTCAAAAATGTCAATGCTGAGTTCCCAACTTATCAGGCGTTAGATCAAGATGGAAATGTGGTAAACGAAGACTTGGTCCCTGATTTAAGCGATGATGAATTAGTTGAATTGATGACCCAAATGGTATGGTCTCGTGTTTTAGATCAACGTTCAACTGCTTTGAACCGTCAAGGTCGATTAGGATTTTTTGCTCCAACAGCAGGCCAAGAAGCAAGTCAATTAGCGAGTCATTTCGCATTTGAAAAAGAAGATGTTTTATTACCAGGATATCGTGATGTACCTCAATTGATTCAACACGGTTTACCTTTGAGCCAAGCGTTCTTATGGTCTCGTGGACACGTTGCCGGAAATATTTATCCAGATGATTTACAAGCTTTACCACCACAAATCATCATTGGTGCTCAATATGTCCAAGCAGCAGGTGTTGCTTTAGGACTTAAAAAACGTGATAAGAAAAATGTAGTCTTCACTTATACGGGTGATGGTGGTTCTTCCCAAGGAGATTTTTATGAAGCTATGAACTTTGCGGGTGCTTATAAAGCAAATGCAGTTTTCTACATTCAAAATAATGGATTTGCTATTTCAACTCCACGTGAAAAACAATCTGCTGCACACACACTTGCTCAAAAAGCAGTTGCTGCAGGTATACCAGGAATCCAAGTGGACGGAATGGATGCTTTAGCTGTCTATACTGTTTCTAAATTTGCACGGGAATGGGTTCTTAAAGGGAACGGACCAGTGTTAATTGAAACGTTGACTTATCGTTATGGTCCACATACGCTTTCTGGTGATGATCCTACTCGTTATCGTTCCAAAGATTTAGATGACCAATGGCAAAAGAAAGACCCATTGATTCGCTTCCGTAAATATTTAGAAGCAAAAGGATTATGGTCTGAAGATAAAGAAAATGAAATCATTGAACAATCAAAAGAAGAAATCAAAGCGGCTATTGCAGAAGCTGATAAACAACCAAAACAAAAAGTTTCTGATTTCTTGAAGAACATGTTTGAAGTTCAACCTCAAAATATCAAGGAACAAATTGAATCTTATGAAGCGAAGGAGTCGAAATAATCATGGCACAAAAAACAATGATTCAGGCGATCACAGATGCCTTAGCTGTTGAATTAGAAAAAGACCAAGATGTCTTAGTTTTCGGTGAAGACGTTGGTAAAAACGGTGGGGTTTTTCGTGCGACCGCTGATTTACAAGATAAATTTGGCGAAGATCGAGTATTTGATACACCATTAGCTGAATCCGGAATCGGTGGGTTAGCATTTGGTTTAGCTCTTGAAGGATTCCGTCCAGTTCCAGAAATTCAATTCTTTGGATTCGTTTTTGAAACAATGGATGAAATTGTTGGACAAATTGCTCGTACTCGTTACCGTATGGGTGGCTCAAGAAACTTGCCAATTACAATTCGTGCACCATTTGGTGGTGGCGTGCATACGCCAGAACTTCACTCAGATAATTTGGAAGGATTAATTGCTCAAGCACCAGGTATTCGTGTTGTAATTCCTTCAAATCCATATGATGCCAAAGGATTATTGATTTCATCAATCAGAAGTAATGATCCAGTTGTTTATTTAGAACATATGAAATTGTATCGTTCTTTCCGTGAAGAAGTTCCAGATGGCGAATATGAAGTACCTTTAGACAAAGCCGCTGTTACCAGAGAAGGATCTGATGTCTCAATCATTACTTATGGCGCGATGGTAAGAGAAGCAATTAAAGCAGCTGATAACCTAGAAAAAGAAGGAATTAAAGCTGAAATCATTGACTTGCGTACCGTTGCTCCTCTTGATATTGAAACAATCATTGCTTCTGTTGAAAAAACGGGTCGCGTTGTTGTTGTTCAAGAAGCACAAAAACAAGCAGGCGTTGGCGCACAAGTTGCCTCAGAAATCGCTGAACGAGCAATTTTATCATTAGAAGCTCCAATTGCACGCGTTTCTGCTCCAGACACTGTCTTCCCATTTGGACAAGCAGAAGGAATCTGGTTGCCAAACGCTGCAGATATTGAAGAAAAAGTCAAAGAAGTCGTTAATTTCTAGAAAAAACAAGGACTGAGGAAAACGTTGGATAGTCCAACGTTTTCCTATTGGTCACTTAGAAAAGGAGATAACAAAATGGCATTTCAATTTAAGTTACCTGACATTGGTGAAGGAATCGCAGAAGGTGAAATCGTAAAATGGATGGTAAAACCTGGCGATACAATCAATGAAGATGATACGTTGCTTGAAGTTCAAAATGATAAATCAGTAGAAGAAATCCCATCCCCTGTTACAGGTACTGTAAAAAATATTTTAGTAGATGAAGGAACAGTCGCAAATGTTGGTGATACTTTAGTAGAAATCGACGCACCTGGATATGAAGATGAAGGTTCAAATGATTCCAATGAATCTGATTCTGCTGCACCTGCCCAATCACAAACTCCTGCAACTCCAGCAGCTGAACCAACTGAAGGCGGCGAAGGAGTCTTCCAATTTAAACTTCCTGATATCGGTGAAGGAATCGCAGAAGGTGAAATCGTAAAATGGATGGTAAAAGCTGGCGATACAATCAATGAAGACGATACGTTACTTGAAGTTCAAAATGATAAATCAGTAGAAGAAATCCCATCCCCTGTTACAGGTACTGTAAAAAATATTTTGGTGGATGAAGGAACAGTCGCAAATGTTGGCGATGTCTTGGTAGAAATCGACGCACCTGGACATAACGAAACACCTGCAAGTGCTCCTAGTGGTTCACAAGGTCCAGCACAAGATGAAGAAGCAAAAGAAAACAATACAACGGGTATTGTTACAGCTGCTGATCCAAACAAACGTGTGCTTGCAATGCCTTCTGTACGTCAATTTGCTCGTGAGAAAGACGTTGATATCACACAAGTAAGTCCAACTGGTAAAGGTGGACGTGTTACAAAAGCAGATGTTGAAAGCTTTATTTCTGGTGGCGGTAAAGCAGCTCCTGAAGCTGAAACAACAACCAAAGCGCCTGAACAAGCAGCTCCAGCTGAAAAAGCTGCTCCAGCGAAACCATTTACTTCTGACATGGGCGATCTTGAAACTCGTGAAAAGATGACCCCTACAAGAAAAGCAATTGCAAAATCAATGGTTAATAGTAAACATACTGCTCCTCATGTTACCTTACATGACGAAGTGGAAGTTACCAAACTTTGGGATCAACGTAAGAGATTTAAACCTGTTGCTCTTGAAAATGGTACGAAGTTGACTTTCTTACCATATGTTGTGAAAGCTTTAGTAGCAACTGTTAAGAAATTCCCAGTCTTGAATGCTTCTATTGATGATGCAGCACAAGAAATCGTATATAAGAACTACTATAATATTGGTATTGCAACAGATACTGATCACGGCTTATATGTTCCAAATGTGAAGGATGCTGATCGTAAAGGTTTGTTTGCTATTGCAGATGAAATCAATGATAAAGCAGCACTTGCTCATGATAATAAACTTGGTGCTCAAGACATGCGCAATGGTACAATCACGATTAGTAACATTGGTTCTGTCGGTGGAACTTGGTTTACACCAGTTATCAACTACCCTGAAGTAGCTATTTTGGGTGTAGGAACAATTAAACAAGAACCAATCGTAAATGACGAAGGTGAAATCGTTGTTGGTCGGATGATGAAATTATCATTGAGTTTTGACCACCGAATTGTTGATGGCGCAACTGCTCAAAAAGCGATGAACAACATTAAACGTTTGTTAAATGATCCAGAATTGTTATTAATGGAAGGATGATAAATAAATGGTAGTTGGAGATTTTGCTATTGAATTAGATACAGTTGTAATCGGTGCTGGACCTGGTGGCTATGTAGCTGCCATCCGCGCCGCCCAAATGGGACAAAAAGTAGCAATCGTTGAAAAAGAATATATCGGCGGTGTGTGCTTAAATGTGGGTTGTATACCTTCTAAAGCCTTGATTGCTGCTGGACATCATTATCATGATGCCAAAGATTCAGAAGTGTTTGGTGTTTCTACAAAAGAAGCAACTCTTGATTTTACTAAGACGCAAGAATGGAAAGAAAATCAAGTCGTGAACAAATTGACTTCTGGTGTTAAAATGCTTTTAAAGAAAAATAAAGTTGAAATTTTAGAAGGAGAAGCTTTCTTTGTTGATGATCACAGCTTGCGTGTCATGCATCCTGATTCAGCTCAAACTTATTCTTTTAATCATGCTATCGTTGCTACTGGTTCTCGTCCAATCGAAATTCCTGGCTTTAAATTTGGCGGTCGCGTCATCGATTCAACTGGCGGGTTAGCCCTTAAAGAAGTTCCTAAAAAACTTGCCATCATTGGTGGTGGAGTAATTGGTGCTGAACTTGGTGGAGCTTATGCTAATTTAGGTGCGGAAGTAACTATCATTGAAGGAACTCCACAAATTTTGCCAACTTATGAAAAAGATATGGTAAAAGTTGTTGAATCAGACTTCAAGAAAAAAGGAATTAAGATTATCACCAGTGCTATGGCTAAAGAAGCCGTAGATAATGGGGATAGTGTGACTATCAAATATGCAGTAGATGGAAAAGAAGATTCTGTAACTGCTGATTATGTGATGGTAACAGTTGGCCGTCGTCCGAACACGAACGACATGGGCTTAGAACAAGCAGGTGTTGAAATCGGTGAACGCGGCTTGATTCCTGTTGATAATCAAGGACGTACGAATATTAAGAATATCTTCGCAATTGGTGATATCGTTGCTGGAGCAGCTTTAGCTCACAAAGCAAGTTATGAAGCTAAAATTGCGGCAGAAGCTATTTCTGGTAAAAAAGTTGCTGTTGACTATAAAGCAATGCCAGCAGTTGCCTTTACTGACCCTGAATTAGCAAATGTTGGTATGACAATCAAAGAAGCCAAAGACGCTGGACTTAACGCCAAAGCTTACAAATTCCCGTTTGCAGGCAACGGACGTGCTTTGTCATTAAACAAAACAGAAGGATTCATCCGCTTGGTAACAACTGTTGATGATGATGTTTTGATTGGTGCTCAAATCGCTGGTGTTGGTGCATCAGATATGGTTTCTGAATTGGCTTTAGCAATTGAATCTGGCATGAATGCTGAAGATATTGCTTTAACGATTCACCCACACCCATCATTAGGTGAAATTGTAATGGATGCTTCTGAGTTAGCTCTTGGAATGCCTATCCACGCGTAATATTACAAGAAACCCTTTAAGGATATGCTTCTTAAAGGGTTTCTTTTTTATTTTTATTAGTATAAGGGGCAAAAAAGGGGCAATTAGATTTTAAAATTATTTAATTTTTCTACCATAACTTTTTGCATATTTTTGGTTACCTGAGTATAAACCATCAAGATGACATCAGATTTCGAGTGGCCGACACGGTCCATGATTGTTTTTAATTCGACACCAAGTTCTGATAAAATACTCCGATTAATGTGGTGAAAAATGCGAGAATAAATATAAAATCTGTATATATACAAAAGTAGTGGCAACTTGTTTAATATAGGTGAGAGTAATGTTTATGGCATAAAAATATTATGGAAATATCTTTTTTGATCTTACATTTGCTTTAATAAATATTTCGAACATATGAAAAGGGGATAACCAATGGCATATCATACTTTTAAATTTCTTAGAAAAAGAAGAAAGGATCCAAAATGGCATGACGAGTATCTTTCAGCTCTAACAAAACGATTATGGGGAATTGTCTTTGTTTTTCTATTAATTGTTATTTTTTTATTTGTGATAAATTCTAATATAGAAATCAAATTACTGATTGAAAAAATTCTTAATAGGATTACTTTTTTCTTGAATAATTAGACAATTAAAAGAAGGAATACTATTGGCGTCAGAAAATGATTTTTACTAATATAGATAAATTAATCAAAATTGTTATATTATAGCATCATATAATTAGTAAAATATTTTACTTAAAGTCATGTATTATTTGCTTAACAGACAAAAATATTTCTAGTAATAATTCCTTTCAAATTTATAGTTTGCAAAAAATGAATAAGAATAGATAAGCGGTATAGATTTAGGCATTCTACTGTTAAACTATGGATTACTGAACAATTGAGTGCAAAGATGGTTTGTTGTATGATAGACTAAAGTAGAAGTTAGTAGAAATTAGGTGGGAATGTGAAAGACTATCAATACCCGTTAGATTTAACTTGGACTACAGAAGAAATGGTTGTAGTCATGAAAATGTGGGAAGACTTAGAACGAGCTTACGAGTCTGGTATTAAAAGAGACCATTTTTTAGAAACTTATCGAACGTTTAAAACTGTGGTTAAAAGCATTGGGGAAGAACGACGCTTAGGAAATAATTTTGAAAAAATATCTGGTTATTCTTTATACAAAACGGTGCAGACCGCTAAAAAAACAGACAGTAATAAAAATATTCATATGGAATAATAAAGACCATTTAGTTACAAAACTATAAAAGAAATGAGGAAAATAATTTGCAAATTATGATTAATGAAATTAGACGTTGGATGAAAGAAGCAGGTAAAAATATAAAAGAATCTCTAAAAAGTGAAGAGATGAAAGTTTCGACTAAAACGGATCGAAAAGATTTAGTCACAAATATCGATAAACAAACACAAGCTTATTTGATTGAGCAAATCATAGCCTTTGATCCAGATGCTAAAATTTTGGGTGAAGAAAGTGGCAAAGATAAACTACAAGATTTATCAGGACGCGTTTTTATTATTGATCCAATTGATGGTACGATGAATTTTGTACTCGAACATGAAAATTTTTGTATCATGATTGGCGTTTACGAAGATGGACAAGGAGTTTTAGGTTTTGTCTATGATGTAATGCGGGAAAAATTCTTATGGGGTGGCCGTGATATCGGTGTTTATTTAAACGAAGAACGTGTAAAAGCCCCTACAGATTTATCCTTGGATCAAGGACTATTAGGTATTAATGCGAGTATGTATCGCTTAAACTCTTCGAATGCTCAAAAGATGGGCGAACGCGCGATGGGCGTGCGAATGTCTGGATGCGCTGGTTTAGAATTGATAGCAATGGCACTAGGGACGCGAGTGGGCTATGTATCTAATCTTGCTCCTTGGGATTATGCAGCTGGTGGTGTTTTAATCGAAGCCTTAGGGATGAAAATGTCAAATATTAATGGAGAATCTTTGAAAATCGATGGCAGAGAATGGTTTATGGCTGGAACACCAACGGCTTACGATGAAATGTTGCGTTTATCAAAGCAAGCTTAAAACACTGTGAAAAACAGTAATATTTTTATAAAATTTTAAAAATTACACGTAGGAGATTTTTTCGGATTAATTTGAAAAAACCAGTGTTAGCAATAAAAATTTGTGAAAGTTATTAAAAAAATGCTTTCACAAAATAATTTGAGTGAATTTTTGGTAATTTTTTTAAGCTTTGAAAACTTTTCACTGGCTTTCAGAAAGAAAGTTTGGTATAATAACTCGTCGAATGCGATAATGAGTGGAACTCGGTAAAAAGAAAGAAAGCGCCATTTTGTATTATGCGCTTCTTTTATTTTGTCATGAGTCACTTGTTGTACACTTGAAACCAAGGGAGTAGAAACGGGTTCTGATAGGTTTTAAGCCAACTAATAGAATCGTAGAACTTTTTTTGAGAACCGTTTATAAAGGAGAAATAAAAATTGAATTACAGAGAAGATATTCGTAACGTAGCTATTATTGCCCACGTTGACCATGGAAAAACAACATTAGTTGATGAATTATTAAAACAGTCGGATACGTTAGATGCCCATACACAGCTACAAGAACGTGCAATGGACTCAAATGCTATTGAAAAAGAGCGAGGCATTACAATTCTTGCCAAAAATACAGCCGTTGAGTATAAAGGAACTAAAATCAATATATTAGATACTCCTGGACACGCCGATTTTGGTGGTGAAGTTGAACGAATCATGAAGATGGTTGACGGGGTTCTTTTGGTCGTTGATGCTTTTGAAGGAACAATGCCCCAAACACGTTTTGTTTTGAAGAAGGCCTTAGAACAACACTTGACACCAATCGTTGTTATTAACAAGATTGA
>DXDB01000141.1 GCA_019115705.1 Candidatus Tetragenococcus pullicola
AAGAAGAAGCTTTAAAACTAGCCCAACGCTTTGAAGAGTTGGGGTTCAGTTTATTAGCTACAAGTGGGACCCAAAAATTCTTTACAAAAAATGGTTTAAATGTCCAAAAAGTGGCAAAACTAAATGATAGCAAGCAAAAGAATGTTTTGGATGTGATTGACGATGGTAGTATCCAATTAGTGATTAATACCATGGATAAAAGTCGGCAACATGTTAAAAAAGATGGCTTTTTGATTCGTCGAGAAGCTGTTGAACATGGCATTGCTTTGCTTACATCTTTGGATACCGTCGATGCAATTTTAAAAGTAATCGAATCTCGTTCTTTTTCAACAATGGCTATTTAACGTGAGGAGAGAAGACTTATGCAACAAGAAATGATGACAGTGTACGAACAAGAGCAAATCGCAACTGACGTTTTTGCTTTAACACTAACCGGTGATCTTGTCGATAGTATGAAGGTTGCCGGGCAATTCTTAAATATTCTTGTTCCTCAAAAAGACTTGTTGCTCAGACGTCCAATCAGTATTAATAAAATTGACACTGAGAAAAAACAATGTCGTTTGATTTATCGAATCGAAGGACAAGGAACAAGCGTCCTATCTCAATTAAAAAAAGGAGCATCATTGGATGTTTTCGGGCCTTTAGGTAACGGCTATAACACGGATAATCTAAAAAAAGGACAAACAGCCTTTTTAATTGGTGGCGGAATTGGGATTCCACCTTTATATGAGTTATCCAGACAATTGAAACAAAAAGGAATTCGGGTGATTCATTTTCTTGGCTTCACAACAAAAACTGTTATGTATTCAGTCGATGAATTTGAAGACTTAGGACCAACAGAAGTCTCAACCGATGATGGAACGTATGGTAGTACTGGCAATGTGGGCAATCTTTTATTAGAAAAAAAGCAAAGACCAGACGCAGTTTTTGCTTGTGGGAGCAACGGCCTTTTAAAAACAGTTGAACAGATCTACGAGCCAACAGTTTCCAATATTCAACTTTCATTAGAAGCTCGTATGGCTTGTGGTATCGGTGCTTGTTATGCTTGTGTGGTTCCTCTAAACGGAAATTCTAAAATAAAAAATGCCAAAGTTTGTGATGAAGGACCGATTTTTCAAGCAGGGAGTGTCGTCTTATGAGTGAAAATAAGTTAGCTGTCAAACTGCCTGGCTTGACCTTAAAAAATCCCATTATGCCTGCCAGTGGTTGCTTTGGTTTTGGTAAAGAATTCGATCGTTATTATCCCATCGATCAGTTAGGTGCCATCATGATTAAAGCGATAACTCCTAAAGCTCGTTATGGGAATCCTACACCAAGAGTAGCTGAGACATCTAGTGGTATGTTAAATGCAATTGGTCTACAAAACCCTGGCCTAGAAGTAGCGGTGACAACTATTTTACCTGATTTAAATCAAAAGTATCCTGAGCTACCCATCATTGCCAATGTTGCAGGAAGTTCAGAAGCAGATTATGTCGAAGTCGCTCGAGAAATCAGCCAGGCAGAAAATGTTAAAGCATTGGAATTAAATATTTCTTGTCCTAATGTCAAGGAAGGCGGGATTTTATTTGGTACCGATCCAAAATTGGCTCAAAAGCTGACTGAAGCGGTAAAAGCTGTCTCTCAAGTACCTGTTTATGTTAAACTATCACCGAATGTCACAGATATTACCGGTATAGCAAGAGCAGTTGAGACAGGAGGGGCTGATGGTTTTTCGTTGATTAATACCCTTTTAGGAATGCGAATCGATTTGAAAACTAGAAAACCGATTTTAGCGAATCAAACAGGTGGTTTGTCAGGGCCGGCGATAAAGCCTGTTGCTATTAAAATGATTCACCAAGTATCAAAAATCAGTACACTTCCTATCATTGGAATGGGTGGCGTCATGACAGTGGATGATGTTCTCGAAATGTATCTAGCCGGAGCCAGTGCAGTAGCTGTAGGGACGGCAAACTTTACAGATCCCTTTATTTGCCCGAAATTGATTGAAGCCTTACCTATTCGTATGAAAGAATTAGGGATACAATCTTTAGAAAAACTGAGAGAAGAAGTAAGGGAGGCTAAAAAAAATGATTAAACGTCCAATCATTGCCTTAGATTTTTCGTCTAAGCAAGAAATAGAGAATTTTTTATTGAAATTTCCTGAAGCTGAATCCTTATATGTAAAAGTAGGAATGGAACTTTTTTATCAAGAAGGTCCTGATATCATTGCCTTTTTAAAAGATTACGGACATGATATATTCTTAGATTTGAAGCTTCACGATATTCCCAATACTGTTGAAAATGCCATGAAAGGATTAGCAAAATTGGGAGTATCCATGACAAATGTACATGCTAGTGGTGGCAAAACGATGATGGAAGCTGCCAAACTTGGACTAGAGTCAGGGGGCCAAAAAACTTGTCCCCAATTAATTGCGGTGACCCAGTTGACATCGACTGGCGAAAAACAGATGCAAGAAGAGCAATTGATTAAATCTTCTTTAATCGATAGTGTCTGTCATTACGCTGTCTTAGCTAAAGAAAGTACTCTTGATGGGGTTGTTTGTTCAGCGTTAGAAGCAAAAGCTATTCATCAAGTGACAACCCCTGATTTTCTTTGTGTGACACCAGGTATCCGGCCTAATTTGGGGAAAGTACAAGATCAAAAACGGGTAGTCACACCTAAAATTGCTAGAGAAATTGGCGCCAACGCTATCGTTGTTGGTCGTCCAATTACCAAAGTAGTAGATCCTTATCATGCCTATCAACGAATCAAACAGGAATGGAGTCAAGAAAATGAATAACCTACAAGAAGAAATTGCCAAAAATTTATTAGATATCCACGCTGTTTTTTTAAATCCTCAAGCTCCTTTCACTTGGGCGAGTGGGATTAAAAGCCCAATTTATTGTGATAATCGAATTACCATGAGTTATCCTAGTGTCCGTAAAAAGATAAGCAAAGGACTTGCCAAAATCATAACTGATCAGTATCCTGAAGTAGAGGTAATTGCCGGAACAGCAACAGCAGGGATTCCTCATGCGGCCTGGGTTTCAGAACTTTTAAATTTGCCAATGGTTTATATTAGAAGTAAACCCAAAGATCATGGCAAAGGAAATCAAATCGAAGGCAAAATTACGTCTGGACAAAAGATCGTCGTGATTGAAGACTTGATTTCTACAGGCGGTAGTGTCTTAGAAGCTTGTCAAGCAGCTGAAAAAGAAGGAGCAATCGTACTTGGTGTTGTCGCGATTTTTAGTTATGAATTACCAAAAGGGGTTGAAAACTTTGCCAAAGCTGGTTTGCCTTTAACGGTGTTAACCAATTATTCAACCTTGATTCAAACCGCACTGAAACAAGAGTACATCAACGAAGCAGAATTATCTTTATTAAAAGACTGGAAAGATGATCCAGAAAACTGGCAAAAATAAATAGAAGAAAGAAGCAATCAAGGGTATGGTGGCAAATGAAGAACAATGGGATTATTCTCCGGAAAAAGGACCTGAACACTGGAAAGATTTAAGTCAAGATTTTGCACAAGCATCACAATATCCCTACCAATCACCGATTTCTTTGGTGCATGAAAAAACCAGTAAATTTGAAAAACAACTAGAACTACACTATCAAGTTGCGGATTTCTATGAAAAAGAAATTTTTCCGACGACACATCTAGTTCCTGCCAATAGAACCAATTTTATTTTACTTGAAGACGGGCCTTTTTATTTGACGGATATTCATTTTCATAAACCAAGTGAACATTTGATTGATCATTTGCAAGAAGATATTGAATTTCATTTTGTTCATCAAAACGAAAAACAGGAAGTAGTGGTATTGGGCGTTTTATTTCATCTTAATGATGATAAAACCCAATTTTACAATAAAATGACAGAAAAAGATTGGGATCTGTCAGAAAAGAAACATACCTTTGATCCAGGCTCTTTCTTTTCTGATCAAGCTCATTTTTTTCAGTACCTGGGATCATTGACCACACCACCGACAAATGGTCCAGTGCAATGGTTTGTATTTGATGGAGTAGGAGAGATGTCACGAAAATTTTTAACTAATTTCCACTTACATGTCAAACAAAATGCGCGTCCCTTGCAAGCTCTGAACCAACGAAACATTTGTTGGGGAAATCTTTCAAACTAATAAAAAGTCACTTTCCTATTTTTAAGAAAGTGACTTTTTATTAGTTGCTTAGCTTTTTAATCGTTTCTTCATGGGGGGTAACATAATACGTGGTTTGGTTTTCGTATATGACATAACCAGGTTTGGCACCATTTGGTTTATGAATGTGCTTTACTTGAACCAGATCAACAGGCACTTGTGCTGAAAAACGATACTTTGAAAAATAAGCTGCCAGTTCGGCTGCCTCAAGAATCGTCGTTTCAGAGGGCTCATTGCTTTTAATAATGACATGAGAACCGGGAATATTTTTGGCATGTAACCAATAGTCGGTTTTTCTGGCCGTTTTTAAAGTTAATCGGTCATTTTGCAAGTTATTTTTGCCAACCAAGAGTTCTGTTTGATCAGAAGAAGTAAATCGGGCCGGCTGTGATTTCTTTTGCTTTTTCTTCTTTTGTCGTTTTTGTACTTTCAAATACCCTTGTTCTGTCAATTCCTCGCGAATCGTCGGTAAATCAGTAGGATCGGCTAGTTCTAATTGGTCCTGCACGGATTCTAAATAATCGATTTCTTCTTTACTTTCACGTATTTGCGTATGAACCAGTTTGACAGCATTTCGGAGTTTTTGATACCGTTGAAAATATTTTTGCGCATTTTGACTAGGTGTTAATGCTGGGTCTAAAGTAATTTTTAACGGGCGATCTTCATCATAATAATTGGCCAAAACTACAGAATCAACACCTCTTGGAACTTCATACATAAACGTAGTGAGTAATTCACCTTTTTCCCGATAAATCTCTGCATTTTCAGATTCCTTTAAGGTCGCTTGTCGTTTCTCGAGCTTACTTCGATTTCGTTTTAATTCATTTTCGATTTTTTTAAGTAACTCATTTCCCTGTTGTCTGACTCGATCACGCTGGGCTTTTTCATGATAAAAACGGTCGAGAAGTAAACTTAAAGACGAAAAAGTTTCCGTCTCTACTGCTTGTTCTGCTAAATGGCGATAAGCAATCGGAGTGAAAAACTCTTTTTTTTCAGTAGCGATAAAACAAGGCGTCGTTTTTTCTATCAATTCTTTAAAGAAGGCCTGCCAAGTTTTTAATTTTTCATTGGGACTTTCTTGAAGTCGAAAAATAATTTCTTCGGCTGTATCTCTCCCTAGTCCTTGAAATTGCTGTTGTAAAGCTTTCGCGCTCATGGGTTCCAAACGGGTCAGGCGTTCAAAAACTTCTGTATCAGAAGCTTGAAAAGGATTTAAACTATTTTGTTTGGGTGGTGCGATATAATCAGCACCGGGCAGCAACAAACGGTAGGTATTTTGTGAGCTGCCAATGTGTTTGATGACATCTAAGATTTTGCCGGTTTCTTTATTCATTAATAAAACAGTACTGTGGCGTCCCATTAATTCTACAATCAATACGATGTCTTGAAGGTCTCCTAGTTCATTACGATGTTTAAAGGTAAAGTGGATGACGCGATCATTAGCGATTTGTTGAATCGATTGTAAGATTGCGCCGTCTAGGTATTTTCGCAACATCATCACAAAATTCGGGGGCGTTTCTGGATTAATATAGGTCATCTCTGTCAATTGTACACGAGCATAACTTGGATGGGCCGAAAGTAATAATTTTTGGTTTTTTCGGTTCGCTCTAATTGTTAAAACGATTTCGTTTTCATAAGGTTGTTGAATTTTACTGATTCGACCATTTACTAGTTTTTCTTTTAATTCATTGACCATTAAATGGGTGAATACACCATCAAAAGACATGTTTCATCCCTCATTTCTTTTTTCTTTTCTGCTTCTATTATAACGAAAAACAGGAAAAAAAGAAATACGCACAAAAAGCGTAGACAAATTTAACAAATTGGCTTTGTTTTTTAATAAAACGTCTCTTAAGATGCAATCTTATCTTGACGAGTCTATATAAAAATTGCTACTATAAATAAAAAGAAACGGTTGATATAAGGTGGAAATGTCATGAAGCAAAAACAAGAGTGGACGTCAAAAGTAAAAAGAAAAGGCCAAAAAGGGTGGGTATCTTTTCAAGATGCTGTCTATGCAAATCAGAAAAAGACCTTGCTTTATGTTGTAAGTGGTCTTATTATTGTATGTTTGGCAACAGTATTGATGATTAAATTAAATGATACAATCCGAACGCAACAAGTCAATAATATTACCCATAATGATTTTTCTATTAAGAAGGTCAAACCATTAGATTACACAACAGCGGATAAGACTATCAAAGAGAAAAAAGCAGTTTCGGTCATGTTCTCTAAAACGTATGGTCGAAATTATCTTGAAGTACAAGAGCTGCTTACCAAAAAAGAAGTAGAGTTGAATCGTACGTTCTATTATTATCCTATCGTATATAATACAGATGACTTGATTAAAAACTACCAAATTGATCCTGAGAAAATCACTTTTATCTTTTTTGAAGAGGGGAAAGAGAAAAATCGCTTTGTTTACGAAGATTTAGAAGCACCTGTAACAAGTTTCATTCCTGAGCTGAATCGTTTACCGATGTGGAACATTCAAGAAGAATCAGCAAATTCTGAAAATTAAGCAAAAATCTGTTGACGAATCTATTTTAATAGCGTATGATGAATTTAATTTAAAACACGAAAGAGGAGAACCCGTCATGAATCAAGTAAGCATTCAACTAAATTGGCAAAACTGGCGTAGACAATTGTTGTATTGACGGGAGATACTCGTAGATACAACATTTTAGAGTACATTCTAAAACTTGTATCTATGTCGGAATAATAAATGAGGCCGCATAGACAAAAACTATGTGGCATTTGTTTTGCAAAAAAACAGTTGCCTAAGTGCAGCTGTTTTTTATTTTGAAAAGAAAAGGGGAGAAAAAGATGAAAAATAAAGGGTTAATTGTCACAATAATTTTATTAGGAGTTATTTTAATTGGCACATTTACTTATGAAATGGGACAAAAAAACGTTACAACTGAAACGACAACAAAGGAAATAAAGACAGTTGGTATCTTACAATTTGTAAGCCACCCAGCATTGGATCAAATTTATGAAGGGGTTGTAGATACATTAGAAAAAGAGGGATTTAAAGAAGGAGAGAACTTTAAAATTGAGTTTCAAAATGGACAAGCAGACCAGAGTAAACTAGCCACCATGAGTGAACAACTTGTTAACAAAAAGGCAGATGTTTTGGTAGGTATTGCAACACCAGCCGTTCAAGCTTTGGCAAATGCAACTTCTAATCTTCCAATCGTTATGGGGGCTGTCACCGACCCGGTAAGTGCGGGATTGGTTAATGATAGCGAGCATCCCGATAAAAACATTACTGGTGTTTCAGACAAAGCGCCTGCAGATAAACAAATTCTTTTAGGCACTCAATTACTTCCTGATGCTAAATCAGTTGGGATGCTTTATTCTTCAACTGAGGATAATTCAAAGTATCAAGTACAAGAAGCCAAAAAAGCGGCGGAAGAGTTGGGCCTTGAGGTAAAGACATTCGCGATTCCATCTAGTAATGAAATCAGTCAAACGGTACAGGTCATGAGTGACCAGGTCGATTTTATTTATATTCCTTTAGATAACACCATTGCCAATGCGATGCCAACCGTCATTAATGAAGCCAATAAAAAGAAAATTCCTGTGATTCCGTCTGTTGATACCATGGTAGAACAAGGTGGCTTAGCGACGATTGGAATCAACCAATATAACTTGGGCGTAAAAACTGGGGAAATGGCTGCCCAACTTTTAAAAGGTGAGAAAAAAATAGAAGAACTGCCTATCTATACGTTTAAGGATGGCGAAACTTTAATCAATAAAGAGCAAGCAGATTTTCTTGGAGTAGATATTCCTAAAGAAATTTTAGACGAAGCCACAGAAATAGGAGGAGATACAAAATGATCATATCATCGATTGGACAAGGCTTTTTATGGAGTATTCTTGGGTTAGGCGTTTTTATGACCTATCGTATTCTTGATTTTCCAGACATGACAACAGAAGGCTCTTTTCCCTTGGGTGGGGTAGTTTGTGTAACAGCTATCGTCCATGGTTTTTCCCCGCTTATGGGTACTCTTTTAGGAATCGGTGCCGGAATGATAGCTGGTTTAGTCACAGGGCTACTTTATACAAAAGGAAAGATTCCCGTGATTCTTTCAGGAATTTTAGTGATGTCTTCTTTAAATGCAGTGATGTTGTTTGTCATGAAGTCACCGAATCTTTCCTTACTAAATCACTCGAGTCTATTTGACTTATTTCGAATCAGTTCTATTCCTGAGTATTATGATACGATCTTTGTTGGACTTATTGCGGTAATTGTCGTAGTCACCTGTCTTTATTTCTTTTTTAATACACAATTTGGACAAGCCTATATTGCCACAGGAGACAATGAGCAAATGGCCAAATCTCTAGGTATTAAAACTGATAAAATGAAAATCATTGGCTTAGTACTCTCTAACGGAGTTATCGCGTTATCTGGGGCGTTGATTGCTCAAAATGATGGATATGCCGATGTTAGTAAAGGAATTGGCGTCATTGTCATTGGACTGGCTTCGATTATTATCGGGGAAGTTTTATATGGTGAATTAACATTTTTTGAACGATTATTAGCAATTGTCATTGGAAGTATCATCTATCAATTGTTGATTTTATTAGTCATCCGTGTTGGCTTAGACACAACCTATTTAAAATTTTTCTCCGCCGTTGTATTGGCCATCTGTCTGTTGATTCCCCGTTTTAAAGAATTGTTAGGTCTAAATAACCGTCTTAAAAAGGAGGAAAACTAATGCCTTTATTAGAAATTAAAAATGGAACAAAAGTCATCAGTAATGGCGCTCATGAAACCAAACGATTACTTAACAACATCAATTTAAAGATTGAAAAAGGACAATTTGTAACAGTTTTGGGAGGAAATGGGGCAGGAAAAAGCACCTTGTTCAATACAATTAGCGGAACCACTCGTTTAACCAAAGGCCAGGTATTTATTTCTGGAAAAGAAATCACTCATTTATCTGAAGAAGATCGCGCCAGTGTCATTTCTCGTGTTTTTCAAGACCCCAAAATGGGAACAGCTCCTCGGATGACCGTTGCAGAGAACCTTTTATTGGCTTTAGGCAGAGGTCAAAAAAGAAAATTAAAACTACGCAATTTAGCGGATAGAACAGAAGAATTTAAGGCCTTATGTCGCCAAACTGAAAACGGCTTAGAGGATAAGCTCAATACGCCAACGGGTGATTTATCAGGGGGTCAACGCCAAGCTTTAAGTCTTTTGATGGCAACAATCACCTCTCCTGATGTTCTTTTGTTAGATGAACATACCGCCGCCTTAGATCCCAAAACGGCTAAGAAATTAATGGAAATGACCGCTGAAAAGATTGCCGAACAACAATTGACTTGTCTAATGATCACTCATCGCATGGAGGACGCATTGAAATATGGCAACCGTCTGATTGTTATGCAAAAAGCTGAAGTCATTCAAGATTTAAATGAAGAAGAAAAGAGTCATCTAACCATGAATGACTTATTGCATTTCTTTGAAGAAATTTTGTAAAAAAGTAAGAACAAACGATGATCAGTAAGTCGTAGAAACCTTTGCGATTTTATTTAAGGCTCCGTTACCATTCACGGCTAATTTTCTGACCAAGGCACACTATACAAATGTGTCTGCTATTGTCAGCGGTGGGACGAATACAAGAACTCATTTGACCGTGAGTGGTAACAAGGTTCCAGCTGAGGATAAAAATTATTTCAAAAAAAGTATTGACAATTTTCTGACAAAACTTTATACTTGATTCAATCTTAACTCAACTAGGAGTGATTCAAATGATCTGTCAACAAATTTCAAAATTGAATCGTTATTACTTTAGCTATTTTAGATAGTTTGTATTCATGAAGACCATGGATACAAACAAGCAAGTTTGTATCTATGATGGCTAGAGCATTTTGTTGAGTAAAAGCCACGTAGATCAGAAATCTATAGTGGTTAATAAGTAGCTAATTATTATTTTTGTTCTTGATATCAAGACACCCACTGTAGAGCGTTCAATCAACAGTGGGTGTCTTTTCATTTTAAAAAAAGGAGTGTGTTAACGATAAAAATTTCAGAGATCAGTGGTGAGACTCGTTTGGCAGGATTTATAGCTGATCCAGCACAACATAGTTATTCACCAAGGATGCATAATTTAGCTTTTCAATTGACACAAACCGATGCCATCTACCTAGCGTTTACTGTCAAAAAAGAAGATCTTAAAGAAGCGATTCAATCAATACGGAGCCTAAATATGCTAGGTGTCAATATTTCTATGCCTCACAAAATAGCGGCAATGAATTATGTGGATGAATTAAGTAAATCGGCACGTTTGATTGGAGCGATTAACACAATCGAAAATAAAGCAGGACGATTGATTGGCCATAATACAGATGGTATCGGCTTTATGTCAAGTCTAGCAGCAGAAAAAGTTCCTTTCAAAGAAAAGACATTCACCGTTTTAGGAGCTGGTGGTGCGGCCAATGCGATTATTTGTCAAGCGGCAATTGAAGGTGTTAAAAAAATTAATGTCTTTAGCCGTAAAGGAAAAAACTATGACAACATGCAAGCTAAAATCAGCCATATTCAAACAAGTACAGGTTGTCGTGTTTATTTATATGAATTTCTAGATTCCAAACAATTAAATTGTTGCCTATTAGAATCTGATTTGCTAGTCAATTGTACCAGTATTGGAATGAATGACAATCAGACACCATTAGCAAACTTTGAAGCTATTTCTGCTCAACTGGTTGTCTGCGATATTATTTACAAACCAGAAGAAACGGCTTTGTTAAAAAAAGCAAAGGCGAGAGGGGCTACTACCTTTAACGGAATAGGGATGCTATTGTATCAAGGAGCAGCAGCTTTTGAAATATGGACAGGTAAACAAATGCCGCTACAAGAAATTTATTCAGTTCTTAAAAAAACCATTTAAAAAAAGGGAGTCGATGAAGATGATTATTATTATGGAGCCTGAAGCAACACATGAACAAATCGATACTGTATTAGAAAGAATTCAAGAAATTGGATTGAATGTTCAAATTAATAAAGGAAGCGAACAAGTCGTTTTAGGGTTAATTGGAGATACTCGACATATCCAAGATGTGGCTTTCCAAAGATATAAAGGAGTTGCCAAAACCGTTCGAATTTCAAATACTTATAAATTGACTTCCCGCGAGTTTCATCCTCAAGATACAGTCGTTGATGTAGACGGCGTAAAAATAGGCGATGGTAGTTTTGTTACGATGGCAGGGCCTTGCTCAATTGAAGGGCTAGACCAAATCCGTGAAACGGCTCGAATGGCTAAAGCTGGAGGGGCAAAAATTTTGCGAGGTGGCGCCTATAAACCACGTACATCACCTTATGCTTTTCAAGGGTTAGAAGAAGAAGGATTACGTTATATCCGTCAGGCTGCTGATGAATTTGATATGAAAGTGATTACTGAAGTCATGGACGTTGAACATATCGAAGTAGTCGCAAAATACGCCGATATTTTACAAATTGGCGCTCGCAACATGCAAAATTTTAAGTTACTTGCTGCAGTGGGTAAAACAGGAAAGCCGATTGGATTAAAGCGTGGTATTTCCGGAACGATTGATGAATGGCTAAATGCAGCGGAATACATTGCTGTTTCAGAAAAAAGTCCCGTTATTTTTATTGAACGTGGTATCAGAACCTATGAAACAGCAACCAGAAATACATTTGACTTAAGTGCGGTACCGTTAATTAAAAAATTAAGTCATTTTCCTATCATTGTTGATCCAAGCCATGGTACAGGTGTTTGGGATTTAGTAACACCAATGGCAAGAGCCGGGGTTGCTGCAGGAGCGGATGGGTTAATTGTAGAAATTCACCCAGATCCGGAAAAAGCCTGGTCAGATGGACCACAATCCTTAAATGAAAAAAACTACCTAAAAATGATGAAAGAAGTTAACGTCATGACCGAAGCCATGAAAAAAATAAATGAATTGAAAGGAGATAAATAAAATGCTACATGTGGCTTTAAAGGATAAATCCTATGATATAAAAATCAAGCGAAATGGATTAAAAGAATGTGGCCAATGGGTTTCTGAATTATGGACACCACAAAAAGTTGCTGTTATTTCCGATAGTCGCGTAGCTCCTTTATATGCACAAATGGTCTTAGATGCTTTAAAAGAGGAAAATTTTACGCCTTATCTTTTTGTTGTTCCTGAAGGAGAAGCCAGCAAGTCTTTTAAGCAAGCTCAGATCCTGTATGATAAAATGACAGATGCTGATTTTACCAGAAGCGATGGAGTTATTGCTTTAGGTGGCGGCGTTATTGGAGATTTAGCTGGTTTTGTCGCTTCTACGTACATGCGTGGTCTTCATTTTTTACAAATTCCGACTTCTTTATTGGCGCAAGTAGACTCTAGCATTGGTGGGAAAACAGCGGTAAATACTGACAAAGCAAAAAATTTAGTAGGAACTTTTTCGCAACCAGATGGTGTCTTGATTGATCCACAAGTGCTAGATACTTTAGAAGATCGTATTTTACAAGAGGGCATTGCTGAAATTATCAAGGCCGCAGCGATTGCAGATTTAAAATTGTGGCATTTATTAGAAACGATTGAAGATGAATTTGAGTTGCGAGAACGCGCAGAGGAGGTGCTTCTTCCTTCGTTGATCGTGAAAAAAGAAGTGGTTGAAGCTGATGAGTTCGATCAGGGGAGTCGCTTAATTTTAAACTTTGGTCATACAATTGGTCACGCCTTAGAAAAAAATGCTGGTTATGGTACGATTAGTCATGGAGAAGGTGTGGCGATGGGAATGATTGCTATTTCTACACATGCTGAAAAAATTGGCCAAACACCATCTGGTACAACAAAGAAATTAAAGAAAATGATTCAAAAGTACCATATTCCTTTACAGCAAAAAAAAGAAGACAAACAAGCACTTTATCAAACAATCATGCATGACAAAAAAACACGTGGCGATAAGATAAAAATTATTTTATTAGAAAAAATCGGAAAAGCAAAAATTGTGACTATTTCTCTTGATCAAATGCAAGAATTTTTATGATTGACTGGAATTCATTCAAAACATGAAGGAGAATAAATATGCGATATATCACAGCAGGAGAATCTCATGGGCCAGAACTTACCGCAATCATTGAAGGCATTCCAGCCGGGTTAGCCTTGAGTGCAGAAGATATCAACATAGAATTAGCCAGAAGACAAGTAGGGTATGGCCGTGGGGGACGAATGATCATTGAAAAAGATCGAGTAAAAATCACTTCAGGTATCCGTCATGGCAAAACATTAGGTTCACCTATTACCTTAACCGTTGAAAATAAAGACTGGAAAAATTGGCGAACAGTAATGAGCATTGAAGAAGTTGCTGATAAAGATAAAAAACTACGTCAAGTGGTTCGTCCTCGCCCAGGACACGCAGACCTTGTCGGTGGAATGAAATATCATCATAGTGATTTAAGAAATGTCTTAGAACGCTCTTCAGCCAGAGAAACAACCATGCGTGTCGCCATTGGGGCTATTGCTAAGAAAATTTTGCATGAATTGAACATCGTTGTGGCAGGCCATGTGGTAAAGCTTGGCGGTATTAAAGCCGATGTTCCAGAAAATATCACCTTAGCTGAAATCAAAGAAAAAGCTGAACATTCCGATGTTCGTGTTGTTGATGGATCCATTGAAGAAAAAATGCGTCAGTTAATTGATCAAACCAAACGAAACGGTGATACGATTGGCGGTACAGTCGAGGTTTTGGTTGGTGGTGTTCCTGCCGGTCTGGGAAGTTATGTGCAATGGGATAAAAAATTAGATGCAAAAATTGCCCAAGCAGTTGTGAGTATCAATGCTTTTAAAGGGGCCGAATTTGGCGTTGGATTTGAAGCAGCAAACCTTCCTGGCTCGAAAGTTATGGATGAAATTATTTGGGATGAAGCAAGCGGATATACAAGAAAAAGTAATAACTTAGGAGGATTTGAAGGTGGTATGACCAATGGCGAACCGATTGTGGTAAGAGGGGTTATGAAGCCAATTCCAACCTTATACAAGCCGTTACAAAGTGTCGATATCACAACAAAAGAAGCCTATAAAGCTAGCGTGGAACGTTCTGATAGCACAGCGGTTCCAGCGGCTTGCATCGTTTGTGAAAATGTAGTCGCCACAGTGGTAGCAAATGAAATCTTAGAAAAATTTTCTAGCGATTCTTTTGAAGAACTTGTAAAAGAAGTCGCGCAGTATCGTGAGTACTTACAAGCATACTAGACTAGGTAAAAGGAGGAAGTCATGAAAAAAAATATCATGATTATTGGACTTGGTTTGATTGGTTCATCACTAGCTGTTTGTATTAAAAAAGAACATCCAGACGCACAATTGTTAGGCTGGGATGTTTCTAAAGATACGTGTCAAGCAGCCATTGAAGAAGAAATCGTTCATCGTATTCCTCATTCTTTTGAAAGTGGCGCCGTATTGGCAGATTATATTATTCTAGCAGTGCCAGTTAAAACGGCGATTCATTATTTAAATCGTCTGGAAGGTTTGGCGTTAAAAGAAACAGTATTGGTTACTGATACAGGAAGTACCAAGCAAGAAATAATGGCAGTCGCTCAATCTTTGTCTTTTGATTTCATTGGGGGACATCCTATGGCAGGTTCACACAAATCAGGTATAACGGCTGTGAATGCTTCTTTATTTGAAAATGCCTTTTACATCTTTACCGATGATACAACTCAGAAAAAGGCATCACGCATTCACGAACTAAAACAACTATTACAAGGAACTCGGGCTAAATTTGTACAACTAGCTCCTCAAGAACATGATTGTATTACTGGGATGTTTAGTCATCTGCCACATATCATAGCTGCTGGTTTAGTCAATCAGTCACAAATTTTTGATGATCATTTTCCAGAAGCTTCTCGATTTGCTGCAGGAGGATTTCGTGATATGACACGAATCGCTTCTTCTGATCCTTCCATGTGGACCGATATATTGTTGAGTAATCAGACACTTCTGTTGGAATTAATTAAAAATTGGCAAGTACAAACCTCCCAAGTTATCAATTGGATCCAACAAGAAGATGCTCAATCCATTTATCACTTTTTTGAAAATGCCAAAGATATCAGGGATCATTTGCCGATAACCGATAAAGGAACGTTACCTGCTTTTTATGATTTAATGGTGGATGTACCAGATTATCCAGGCGTAATTGGTGAAGTCACCACAATTTTAGGACAAGAAAAACTATCCCTAATGAATCTAAAAATTTTGGAAACACGTGAAGACATTGTTGGCGTTTTACAAATCAGTTTCAAGACTAAGTCAGACCTACAAAAAGCCAAACGATGCATCGAAAATCAGACAAATTATCATTGTCGCTTACTTTAGGAGGACATTATGGAGTTAAAAAAAGGAGCTCCCTTAACTGGAGAATTAATGGTTCCAGCAGATAAATCTATTTCTCATCGTGCCGTCATGTTTGGTGCTATTTCTCATGGAAAAACCATCATCAAAAACTTCTTACGTGCACAAGATTGTATGAGTACGGTGCATGCTTTTGAATCTTTAGGAGTTTCAATTGAGGATGATGGACAAGTGATTACAGTTGAAGGAAAAGGATTTGAAGGTTTATCGCCGTCTACAGAGCCGATAAACGTTGGTAATTCTGGTACCACGATTCGCTTATTAATGGGCCTTTTATCAAAAACAGGATTTGAAACAACCTTATTTGGCGATGATTCATTGAATAAACGCCCTATGGATCGAGTGATAGATCCCTTAAAAGAAATGGGAGCAGTTATTGAAGGGTCCGGTCCTTCTCTTTTTCCCCCCGTTACAATCAAGGGACAACATGTTTTAAAACCTATTGACCATCAGATGGCTGTTGCTAGTGCACAAGTAAAATCTGCCATTCTTTTTGCGGCAATACAAGCAAAAGGAACTTCTCATATCATCGAAAAAGAACGATCAAGAAACCATACAGAGGAAATGATTAAACAATTTGGTGGAGAAATCTCTGTTTCAGGTAAAGAAATTTTTATTTCTGGTCCTCAAAAGCTTGTAGGCAAGGAAATCACCGTTCCAGGAGATATATCTTCTGCTGCCTTTTTCATAGCGGCTGCTACATTGGTAAAAGATAGTTCAATTACTTTAAAAAATGTGGGAGTCAATCCAACACGAACAGGAATTTTAGAAGTGTTAGACAAAATGGGGGCAAAAATAAAAGTCTGTTCCTATGACAAAATAAACCAAGCTTGTGATTTACAAGTCGAGGCAGCTAACCTTTTGGCCACCACTATTTCTGGTGAGCTCATTCCTCGTTTGATCGATGAATTACCGATCATTGCCTTGCTTTCTACACAAGCCAAAGGAACAACGATTATTTCTGACGCACAAGAATTAAAAGTCAAAGAAACGAATCGCATCGATGCTACTGTTGAAGAGCTTAAAAAAATGGGAGCTGATATTGAGGCTACTGAGGATGGTTTAATCATTCATGGGCCAACTCCTTTACACAAAGCAACGGTCTCTAGTCGTGGAGATCATAGAATCGGCATGATGTTACAAGTTGCAGCGCTTGTAGCAGACGGACCAGTAATTTTGCAAAAGTCAGAAGCTGTCGCAATTTCATATCCCAATTTTTTCAACGATATGTCTTCTTTGCTATCTGAAACGGGTGAATAAAATGAAACAAATGATATTAATTGGTTTTATGGGTGCTGGTAAATCGACTGTGGGCAAACTTCTTGCCCAAAAAGTTCAGTTGCCTTATTTAGATTTAGATGAATATTTGGAAAAAAAATATAATTTGTCGATTGACGAGTATTTTTCACAATATGGAGAGGCAAGTTTTCGCGAAAAAGAAAAAAATTTATTAAAAGAATTAAGTCAGACAGAAGGTGTTCTATCAACTGGTGGTGGGATTATAACCAATGAAGAAAGTCGTTCTTTTTTAAAAAATAATCCCTCAGTCATTTACTTAAAGACTAGTTTTGATGAACTACTTTTACGCTTAAAGGCAGATCAAAAAAACATACGTCCGATGATACTTGAAAAAACGGAAGCTGAAATAAACAGTCTTTATTTGTCGAGAGTAATTTGGTATGAAGATAGTGCAAAGATTCATGTCGAAACCACCAATCGTTCTCTAGAAGCAATTGTCCAAGAAATCATTGAAAAAGCAGGTGATATTTAGTGAAATATGGTTATCTGGGTCCTAAAAATTCTTTTTCTTTTGAAGCACTACAAGCCATTATTTATGACGAAACAGCAGTCTGTGTCTCGTTTGCATCCATTCCTTTATGTATTCAAGCTTTGAAAGAAAATATGATTGATTATGCCATTGTCCCCATTGAAAATTCTTTAGAAGGATCTGTTCACGCAACAGTTGATAGTTTATTTCGGCTGAAGGATACTTATGTTGCACAAGAAATCGTACTACCAATTAGACAACAGTTAATGGGCACAAACGCTATTACAAACCCACAGAAAATTTTGTCACACCCCCAAGCTCTGGCTCAATCACAGACTTTTTTGGAGAAAAACTATCCTAATGTAACATTAGAGGCCGTCAATTCAACGACACTTGCTGCAGAATATGTTTTTCAACATCCAGAAGAATCAGTATTGGCTATTGCCTCAAAAAAGGCAGCAGAAGAGTATGAACTGACAATTCTTGCTAAAGATATCCAAGATAATGAATTTAATCAAACTCGTTTTTGGTTATTAACAAATCAAAACGTTTATGTAGAACGTTCATCTGAATTAACTTTGAAAAAAACATTATTTATCACCTTGCCAGCTAATCGACCAGGGGCGCTACACCAAGTATTATCAGCTTTTGCTTGGCGCTTTATCGATTTAAGTAAAATCGAGTCTCGTCCTCTCAAGACTGGTCTAGGGGAGTATTTTTTTATTATAGACTTAGTAATTGATAATAATCAGCAGCTTATCGATTATGCGATTTCAGAAATCGAGCAACTTGGAGGAACGATTCAAAGTTTAGGGACATATCCTATTTTATCAGTCAAAAATAACTAAAAAGGATTTTTTAAAAGTTGAGATTTTCTTTACCTTTCAATCAACCCTTTCTTTCCTTATTGGTTTCGTTTAAACTATACTAGCAAAGTTAAATTTCGAAACGACTAGTGGAGGACACAGACAATGAGTCGAATGGATCGTTACCATAATAATGAATCAGATAAAAAAGAAAAATCAAACCTCTTTTCAAGAAGAAAATTAAACCAAAAAGATCAAAAGACTACTGATTACGAAGACGATCAGGATAGCTATTATTATGATCAGAGAAATGAACAAGAAGATCTAACCAATCGTTGGCAGCAACAAGAAAACCGTACATCTGCTCCGTCTGCACCAACTTCCAAGCCGCCAAAAAAACGTAAAAAGAAGAAACATCGCTTGTTTCGTTTTATTCTTAAGTTATTGGTTCTGTTGGTTGCCTACTCTGGTATTTCGTTTGTTTTTGGACAGCGGGTAGCCAAAAAAGAAGGTGGTCAACAACAAAATGAAACTTTCCATGGTTTTTCTTCTTCTTCCGGTGATAACAATATTTTATTATTGGGTAGTGATAGTAGGGAAGGAGAAAACTCTAGGGCAGATGCTGTTATGGTTTTGCAGTTAGATGGACCAGCTAAAAAGCCTAAACTCATCTCTTTTATGCGAGACACGTTGGTTACAATTCCTGATGTAGGTGAGACAAAGCTAAACGCCGCTTACGCTTATGGTGGAGCTGAATTAGTTCGAAAAACGTTGTCTCAAAATTTTGGAATTGAATCGAAATATTATACAACCGTTGATTTTCATTCTTTTGAGAAAGTTATTGATACACTTTTCCCAAATGGTGTGTATATTGATGCGGAAAAAGATATGAGTAAAAATTTGGAAGTTTCTATAAAAAAAGGACCACAAAACATGGATGGCTTGACCCTATTGCAATATGCACGTTTTCGAATGGATGAAGAAGGAGATTTTGGACGTGTCCGTCGTCAACAGCAAGTCATTAATGGTATTTTTAGTGAAATGAAAAATCCTATCACTTTATTGAAATTACCTTATGCAGCTGGAAAGGTTATGGGATATGCAGGAACCGATCTTTCTATGATGTTTCTTACTAAAAATATTCCATCACTTTTAAAAGGTGCTAAAGGAGTCGATCGGTTAAGTGTCCCAGTTGAAGATTCTTGGTATTATGGAACAACCTATGATGGTGCAAGTGTCTTAGTTGTTGACAACGATATGAACCGTCAAGCATTACAAGAATTTCTCGAAAAATAAGCAACGTAAAGCCGATGTAGACCTAGCGTTTACCGGCTTTTTTGATTCAAAGAAAGAAAATCAAGCTTTATTTTTTGAGAGGAGTGTGGTAAATTGATAGTAATGTTTGAAATTGTTTGAAGCGAGGGTTCTTTTTATGAAAATAGCTATTGTAACAGATAGTACTGCATTTTTACCTAAACGTATTAGAAAACACAGAGACTTATCAATCATTCCAATACCAGTCATTTTAGATGGCAAGATATATAATGAAGATGTTGACATTAAAGCTGATGATTATTATGAATTGTTAAAACAAAGCAAAGAATTTCCAACAACCTCTCAACCATCAATTGGAGAAGTATTGACTTTGTATCAATCCCTAGCTGACAAAGGGTATGAAGCCATTATTAGTATTCATCTATCAGCAGGTATTTCGGGATTTGTAAAAAATTTAGAAACGATTAAAGATAGCATTGATGGTGTTAAAATCATCCCTTACGATTCAAAAATCACTAGTATGCCTATGGGACATATGGTTGAAACAGCCTTAGACATGGTTAATCAAAATAGAACGACTGAGGAAATCCTAGATCGTTTGGATATGATACGTGAGAAAACATATGCTTATTTAGTTGTTAACGACTTACAGAATTTAGTAAGGGGAGGGCGCTTGACAAATGGGGCAGCCTTAATTGGTGGTCTTCTTAAAATAAAGCCCATCCTCGATTTTGAAGAAGGAAAAATCGTATTATTTGAACGTATCCGCTCAAGCAAAAAAGCTTTTAAGCGAGTGGAAGAGGTCATTGGTGAACGCGTAAAAGAAAACCCTGCCCCTGTCATTATTTATGTCATTCATGGGAACAATTTAGAGGTAGCAGAAGAAGAAAAGAAACGACTTCAAAAGAAATTTCCAGGAACTACTATTGAAATTGGTCATTTTGGACCAGTTATTGGCACTCATTTAGGCGAAAAAGCTGTAGGAATCGCCATTACAACATTATAAAAGTATCCCTGCAATTTTGTTGCAGGGATTTTCTTTACATGAAAATATGAAGTTACAATATTATTATTATGTAAACTAAAACAGAAAAAACTTACTTTAAAGAAAAATCTGTGCCAATTATAGGAATGATCACAAATTTTAAAGCTTGTTACAATATCATTTAAATTCTCGTTTAAAGCTTAGAAAATTTAGAATAGAGTTATCGGACATAACCAACTGTAATTAATTGTTTTAGTAATATTATCTATTTCAGAATAGCTAAGAATACCATGAAACGTTTATAGATTGATTAGTACTTGCTGACAAGCTGGAATAAAATCCAGATTGATTAACTGTAGTTGTTAATTGTAAAAATGAGATAGGTAGAATAACAGACACAAATTAGCTAAAATGAAAGCTTTAAATCTCAAATTACAGGAAATACAGTGCATTTGGTAACTGTTATTAATGTATATTTACCTAAAAATATTGTATGTAACTTTGTATAATATATATTATGTAAACTAGAATTAGATGAATGAAGAAGCCGGATTTGAAACCCTCTATTATCGGCCCTTTATCTGGTTTACAGTATATAGACTTTTGTTTCACACATAAAACACTCAATCGGATATTTTTTGCCAGTGAATTTCTGCTAAAAAGAATTTGTTTCAGGAACACCAACTTCTCCGAATATATTTAAGCCATGCTTGCAATTTCAATTTCATTTACAATTAAATTTGGATTTTGATCTATCAATTGGATTAAACGGTTGGTACTTCCACTAGGTTTTGCACCATCAATTTCCCATCTTTCTAAACTACGAACTGAGACATCAAGCATACCAGCAAACACAGGCCTTGAAACTCCGACCTTTTCTCGAATTGTTTTAATATCTTCACCAGTATAATCTGGTGCCTTTTTTAACTTATAGGATCTAGTGGTAACTGTATTTGGTTCTCCGTTAATATATGCTGTTAAATCTTTAATGGAATCAAGTACTGTACTGTCACTCATAAATAATTATTCCTCTCGTCTAGAACTCTTTTTGTTTCCTCTAATTTGTTAAATTCAGCCCGATTCATAAGGTTTCTGAATCTCTTCTGGTTCTTCAGGAAAAGTTGGTTCTTCAATATTACTAGTATCGGATATTTCTTCAGGCATTTTAAGTCCTTTAGACCGTTATGTAGAGTTTTCT
>DXDB01000142.1 GCA_019115705.1 Candidatus Tetragenococcus pullicola
TATGACCAAGATTGGCATAGTCTGACATTTCTGACATTTCTGACTGGTTAATCACTGGCACTTTTGAAGTATCCGTTAAGGGTTCTTTATTTGACGATTGTGTTTCTGAGGTTTGCTGAGAGTGACTTGAACTTATTGTTTCAGAATTAGATGCTGATTCTGTCGTTGTAGTTGTTTCTGTTGTTTCTGTTGTTTCTGTTGTTTCTGTTGCTTCTGTTGCTTCTGTGGTATCCTCACTGGTACTTTCACTAGTTTCTTCGACTTCACTTTCAGAGTTAGAATCAGAACTTTCCTGAGCTGTGGTTTCTTCTGTTGTCTCTTGTGAATGTGGGGTATCTGAAGAGGAAATTGTTTCTTCGGTAGTTACCATCGAATTTCCTTCACTTTCATCACTATCTATTGCATTTGAACTATCTGTAGTTTCTAGATCTACATTTTTTTCAGTTGTACTTTTTTCGGTCAAATCTAGCGTCGTGGCAAAAACGGGTAATGTTGAATTTGTTCCTAATACAATTAAACTGAATAAACTCAGCAATTTTCGTTTCTTATATGACATGCTTCAACCCCCTTCTATTTTTGAAAAACAAAAAGCTAAGACTAGAAAAAATCCTAGCTTTTTGCATTCATTCCCTTATTTGTTCGAACGATGCTTTTTAAATATAAATGTAACGCCTGCAACAACTATTAGTAATATACCGACAATCCAAACATTTGATTCTACTGAACCTGTTTGTGGTAAGAGTCCCTTCTTATGCTTATTCTTTTGAACGTTCTGTTTCTCTTGTTTATTTGAAGGTTTTTTCGGATTATCTTTATCCTGACCAGTTTCTTCAATTTCAAGAGAATCTTTGGCGTTTGTCAAAGCAGTGATCATCTCTTTTATCTCATCGATTGTTGCTGTCTTTTCTTTTAGAATGTCTGAGGCTTCTTTCATAAGTACTTCCAGTTTTTTCAGACTTTCTTCAGTATATTTTCCTTGGTTTTCTAAAAGTTCTTTGATTTCATTCAACAAATCTTCTAGTTCTGAATAATCCACTTCATCTGTAGGTTCTTCCGGATCTGGATCTGGTGTTGGTTCAGTTTCTCCTTCAGAAGGATCCCAACCTTTCAGAACGTTTTTAACCGTCCATTCAGCAGCTTCTTCATCAGACAATTGTGGTCTATCTTTGGTGATGTTCGCTCCAGGGCCATAATTATTATATTCATTTAAACGGGCTTCTTCAGGTTCCATACCACTCATTGATGACCAACCATCATCTCGTATATGTGCCCCAAGCTCACTGTCGCGAATCAACACACTACCAATAGCATCAGGATTACCGCCAGCTGGCCATGGACGTCCCAAGTAAACACTTTTAGTGGCTGCATCGCTGGTAAATTGGCTATTTTGAATCATGATTCCATATGGATTTTCGATCAAAGTGCTTGCTGCTGTAATAAACCCATTATTTGGTGGTGTTTGTCTATCAAAAGAATGAATTTCAGAATGGTTGATAACTACACTAGCTTCTCCCATAATAAAATCAACATCACCTTCAATATAACTTTGCGTATAATATTGTGTCCCAGCACGTGCATATAAGGTGTCTTGGTTTCCAATAAACCTTACATTCTTGAAATACATACGTTCCCCTTGAACATAAGCGGCGACTGCTTGACTACCGCCTTCTTCTGTCGACTCATCAAAAGAATTTTCAATGGTCAGGTTTTCAACATGCGTGTCATTTGCTTTCAAGAATACACTCGAACTTCCAGTTGTTCCAAACGTTCCTCCTAAACCATTATCTTTTTTGGCATAATTATCAAAGGTCAGAATCGTTTTTTCAGCATCTTCTCCAATTAAAGAAATAAATGGTTTGTCTTTAGGGATTTCAATAACTTCTTTGTATGTGCCATTTTTTATTTTGATAGTCACTGGTGTTTCATTTTTCTTTGGTACTGCATCAACAGCTGCTTGCACCGTATCATAGTCGGCACTGCCATCTCTAGCAACGGTCAAAACTGTATCAAAGTCATCCATTTGTTTTAAGTCATAGTTAAGAGCTTCAGTCGTATCTTTTTTCAACGAATTTCCGGCACTATCTTTTGAATTTTCTCCTGTCACTTGGACAAAAACTTTATTTTCGTAAAAGCCTGTTTTTTCAGCGGCATCTAGGATTTTCTTACCCCAATTACCTCCCCAACGATAGCCATCACGACGTTCTTGTTCAATTTCTTTGATATCATACTTGATAACTCCATCACGACCAGAAAAAATGCCTTTATTGGTAGCAATATCATAGAAACGATACCAAGTGGTTGCTCCTTCTTTTTCTACAAAATATTCGCCATTTGGATCACCTGAAATATAATCCGTGTTTTCTAATTTAGATTCATCAAACCATTCTAAAGCAGCTTCTACCGCTTGTCGGATTTCTTCTGTTTGTGGACGTGACATCAAATAACGAATAACGCCAATCGATTCTGAACCAGAGATCGAAGGATGCTCATAAGCACGCGCGTGTTGGGGTTCATAGGTTTCTGGATCGTGTTGAGCACACCAAGCTGTCAATTTCCCATCCACTTTGATTTGCGCTTTTAAAATATAGTCTACAGCATTGTTTATAGATGCTTTCGTTTCTTGTTGTTGCTGATCACTAATCAATCCATTGTCGAAAGGATAGTTACGAGCAGCTATTTGATCCAACAAGTCCAAAACATTCACCATCGCATTATCATTGAATGTCACATAATCAGAATAGTTTTCTCGAGCAGGATAAACTTGAGAAAAACCACCAGTTGGATATTGTAGATTTTTTAAAAATTGAAGTGCTTTTTCAACACTGTCGCGATATTTTTCGTTTTGTGTTTCTTGATACACTTGAGCTAAAAAGATGATTTCGTTAACGGTTGCATCATTGTCGATGGTTCCTAATTCAGTCCCATCTTCTTTAACCCATTCAGATTTTGGTTCTTTTCCATCCCAAGGTCTTGTATAGATATGCGGCCAATTTTTTGTCCACCCACCATTATCCATTTGCCAAGTCAATAAATTATCCGCCTGCTCGATTGCCCCATCAATATCTCCAGAGAATTTGGGAATCGAGTGATCCTGAGCAATCTCACCATTTTCATCCCAAGCATCTAAACTGTGGATCACGACTACTGATTGACCATAACGATTGATTCCCGTCGCTGCTTTATCAGCCCGAATTTTTTCAAATTTTGGTGACAAAGCTTTCCATTCATTTACAGCAACGACTAAATCAATATCTGACAAATCAAATTTTTCAAAATAGCTATCTAGAACAACCGCTACCACATTACTTGATACTGGGTAAACTTCTGCAATTTGTGCCGTTTCTTTTTCAGCATTTCTTAAAGCGGCCTTTGCTTCTTTAAAAGTCAGTATGTCTGATCCCGATAAAGACGTTTCGATTTCTAAGGAATTCAATACGCTCTTTGCTTCAGATTTTGTAATTTCATTGTGTGGATGAATTTTTCCATCACTGATAAGACTATCAGCATATCCTTTTTGAGCTGCTGTTTGTAATATGAAATTGTCCCAGTCTTGGGTGGAAGCTTCCCAAGTGGATTGGGTTTGAGTAATTCCTTTATATTTTTGCTTTCCATTTAATCCTAATGCATCATTTACCATGGCAAAGAAAGTCATCCGATCAATGGCTTTATTTTCATCTGGAAATTCATCAGCAATCAAGCCTAACTCTTTCATTTTTTTCAGTTCAAAGCCATTCACGATATCACTAATTTTTGAATTATCGATTTCTGTTGGTACATCGATATCTTCTTCGTCTTTATTATGCACCCGTAAGTGATCAATATTCGCCCCACTGGCAGAAGCGGTTGGAGTCATACGAATAGTATGCTTTCCTTCTTTCAAAGAGGTTTTAAAAGAAGAATAGATCCAATCTGAAAAATCAGCAGATGGTTCAAAAGCAAGAGATTCTTTTACCGTTTCGCCATCAATCTCGATTTTAGCTGGTCGACTATCCGTACCCCCATGTGCATAACGAAAAGCCAAGGTATATTCTCCGGCTTCTGGTACCTCTACTTGCCATTCAATCCAGCCACCAGGTTTGTTGGGATAAAAATCAATAAATCCTGATCCTGTGTAGCCGGCGTGTTTATTATCCACGATTGTGCCATCTGATTCTGCATCTTCGGCTTCATATTGCTTGTCAAAGACGGCAGAATCCTCATTCGTTTCAGAGGAATAAGTAGTTTCGCTTGTTTCAGTAGAACTTGTTTCGGTAGAATCAGTACTTTCAGTGGTTTCATTGTCTTCCAATAGTTCCACTTTGAAATTATCGATATAGTGCCCTTTTTGACCACTATTTGCTGTAAAAGTTTCAAAGAAATTAATTCCTGTTGCTTTTTGATAAAATGGTTCATCTTCCATAATTTTTTCATTATCGATAGAAACTGTAGCCGTTTGTTGGTTTTCATCGAGAACAATTTCAATAGAATACCACTCTTTTTCTTTCAATTCTGTCAAGGGTGTATAGGTTTTATCATCCCCATGGCGATATTGAATAGCTTCATCTTTCGTTTCTAAGGTGACCGCCGTTCCTTTTCCCTTGATACGAGCGATTTTAGTATTACTTCCATACTCAGGCTGCATAAAATCAAAAGATATGACTACTTTCCCTGTTTCATTTTCAAATTTTCGTGATAATTGCACGTGATTTTCATCACTAGTGTCTTCAAGAAAAATACTTTTGTTTGTTTCATTTGGTACAGGTACAATTTTTACTGAACCACTGTCTTCCTTTTTGTCAAAGTCGCGAGGACTTTCTCCTACCTCTTGATCATTAAAATCCTCAAGAATAATCGTTTGTCCCTTCTCCTCTGCTAATACTTGATTTCTCTTTAAGGGAACAACAGCTAACGTCAAGTTATTTGCAACAAGTATCCCTAACATTACCTTACTAAAACTAAAACTTTTCACCGCTTTCATTCCTTTCTTTTTTTGAGCTGCCTCCTTTTAAAACACTCCTTTCAATTTGTTTGGATGGCTAACTTATTAATTACAGTTACATATTATCAAAATAAATACAACGCTTTCACAAAAAAAGATAAGTAAACCCATTCAGAACTGGAATAATGATTATTAACATGTAAGGATGATTATTCTGCGTAAAAGCCTGATGATATAGCTTCTCCAACGTTTATAAACCTTTTTTGAAAAGCAAATACCCCTTTAGTGATAAACACTAAAGGGGGCAGAGAATGCTTTTAATCCTTTTTTGAAGTTCCCATATTTTTATGTTGCTTTCGATACTCTCCTGGAGTCATGTTCTCTTTCTTCTTAAAGAATCGTATGAAGTTTTGAGAATTCGTATATTGAAGTCTCTCGGATATTTCTTTAATCGTCATCTTTGTGTCAACCAACCATTCTTTGGCTTTCATTAAGCGATAATTTTTTAAATAGTCCACAAAATTTATACCCATTTCTTTTTTAAATACACCACTTAAGTAATTTGAATTGTAGTGTAACTCATCTGCCACACTTTCCAAAGAAATATCTTCGTCGTATTGTTTGTGAACCAAGACGACCATTTTATCGGACAAATTTTTCATTTCACGATCTGTGGCGTGTTGGATGGTTCCTACAATCGGTAAAATCAGTTCTTGTAACAACAATTTTTGTATCTCTCGCAGATTGTCTTTACTTAATACTTCGCCATAAATTTTACGGCTATTTTGAAGAATCTCATAATCTGCACCCAACAGTTGTCCTAATTGAATAATGCTATTGATCAAACGTAAGAGCGCATTTTCGATAGTGATTGGGTTATGATTTTCCTGGATAATAAAATCAAATACTTCTTCAAAGTTTTGTTGAATAATCTCTTTTCTGTCACTACGCATCGCATCTAATAATCTTTGTTCTGCTTCCACAGAGTACTTAATAATTGATTTTTCATCAAGCTGAGAGACAATCTCATCAAAGAATATCAATGATTCTTCCCCTAAATTCAAGCGAAAATGTAAGGCCTCTTTGCCATTATCAACCGCTAATTTACTTTGTGACAAATCATGATAAAAATCAGAAATTCCAAAGCTAATTTTTAATTTTAAATATTTTTTAGCTGCTTGACGAATTTTCCCGCAATAATCAATGATTTGTTTATGTCCCATAGCAGGCGTCAAGCGTAGAATAGTCGCTTGTGTATATTGATTTAAAATAATTGGTGCAAATCTTCTTTTGGAAGGGATTATTTCTGAAACTAAATTTTCAATAGCTAATAAAAAGATATCTTGATTTGTAGGATCTCGATCACCTAAATCATCAATTTGAATCAATACAACGGCAAATCGTTCATTTTTTGCAATTTGATATCCCAACTGTTCAAGTTTTTCTTCACTTTCTTTTTTAGTCAATCGTCCACGGAATAAATTCAGTTGAAAAAGATTTTCTAGTTCAGGTTTTTGTTGTTTCAATTGAACTGATAAATCAGTATTTTCTTCAATAATCGTATCAATTCCTGTCAAAATCTGATTTATTTCTGCTTCGCGCCCATTTGCCGGCTCATTAACAGAGAGTACGGCACGAATTTTTCGCATTGGCTTTGAAGCAGAACTCGCTACTAAATAGCTGACAAGCACAAAAGCCACCAACAAAAGAAACATAATAACAACTAAGCTGATTTCTAGGTTTCTCACTGCTGAACGTACTTTTTGTTTAGGAAGGCGTGACAGATAAACCCACTGATTATAATCAGATTTTGTGTAGATATAAGTGTCCCCTTTGTCATCTCTAAAGTATCCCTCTTTATCGGTAAGAGATCCCAATTTTTCTTGGATATTTTTATCAACCGGACACTTGGTATTTTGATACATGAGATTATTTTGATCGTCAAAAATTGTAAAAAATTGTTCATTATTATCATCAATTAATTCTTTAATTGCTCGATTATTGATGTTAGCGATTCCAATGGCAGAACGTTCAGTTTCAAATGTCGGTAACAAAAGCATCATTTTAATGCCTTTTTCCGTTGGTTTCCATGTCAAATAACGTTGGGCATCCATAACTTCTTGATATAACTGATCTACCGTTTCATCAGGTAGCTGATACAAACTACCATTACTAACTTCCCACCCTTGAGAAAGACTGACTAACCGATACGTCGCGTTATTTATTCCCATAACTCCAATATAAGCAAGTTCAGAACTGATTTCTTTCACTTCTTTATAATTACGATAATCTAGTGGTTTATCAATGCTTTCTCTAAAACTATTC
>DXDB01000143.1 GCA_019115705.1 Candidatus Tetragenococcus pullicola
AACAAGAAAAAGTCCATCAGCTACAGCCAGCTTTCGGGGCAAATGAAAACTATTTGACCTGGCGAAAAATTGTCCAAGAATATGATGAAGAAACCCTTGCTTTTCAAAAGGCCCAAAGAGAAAAACAAGAATTATTAAAACAACTTGAAAAACAAAAGGAGCAACAACAAACATTTGAAAGAAACTTGGAAATATTTTCTGACTGGCTTCCTTTTGCTAGTAAAACAGTAGTAGAAAAGTTGAACTTAATAGAAGAGTTTGCGGAAAAAATGCAAGCTAAAAAAATGATGCGTTTGCAACAGCCAAGTACGTTGATTGCGCAACAATTAAAGCAGTTAAGAAGCCAACGTGAGCAACTCGTAGAGGAGAAAGACCTACTTTTGAAAAAAGCAGGTATTCAACACCCTAGTGAAATTCCTGTTTGGATTAGGCAGTGGGAACAACATTTGAAACAAGTTGTTCGAAAAAAAGAATTGTCCAAAACAATCGACTCATTATTTCCCAATGAGATTACTTGGGAAGAACTAATCATTCAGATCGAAGAAACGTCTCAGCGTCAAAATCAGTTACATCAAAAGATGAATGGGTTATTAGAAGAAAAACAACGAATTCAATTACAAGTAGAACAAATGCAAAAAGATGGGACTTTAGATGAGCTATATCAAGAAAAGAGTCGCTTGTTGTCTGAAATACACGATCTGGCATTAACCTGGACAAGTAATCAAATTCTTAGTAGTTTTCTTACTGACTTGGCAACTGAACTTTCTGAACAACAATTGCCGCAATTATTAGCACAAGCTTCGTATTATTTCAACATTTTGACTGATAATCGCTATTTGCACGTGTCCTTAGATCAAGGAATTTTGCAAGTGACTGATAAAAATGAAACACTGGCTATTTATTCACTTTCCACAGGGACCAAAGACCAACTGATTATGGCAATTCGTTTTGCTTATTTGTCTTTACAAGAACAGGCGTTAAGTCCAGTAATCATTGACGATGGTTGGTTGCATTATGATGCACAAAGGAAAAAAAAGCTGGCTTTACTTTTTAGAGAGTTTGGTAAGAAATATCAAGTTATTTGTTTGTCTTCTGATCAAGAAATGGTAAGCTATTATCAAGGATTGAATCAACCGGTTCAAGAAATAAAGCAAAGGAAGTGAAAATAAGTATTTTGCCTAGGCAGGTACTTTTACATCAATGAAAAAAATAAGAGAACTATCAGTAGACGAAAGCTTTCAGGCCTTTGTCTTGATTAAAAATGCCGATGTGCGTATTGCAAAAAATGGCAAGAAGTTTATTGCCTTTACCTTTCAAGACACTACAGGAACGATCGATGGGAAATTTTGGGATGCTTCTGAAGAGGAAATCAATCGCTTTGAAGCAGGCAATGTTGTCCACCTATCAGGAAAACGCGAACTTTACCAAGGAAATCCTCAGGTAAAAATATTTAAATTACGGCTGGCAACAGCGGAAGAACCTAGAGATCCGAGCACGTATATGCAACGGGCACCGATGAAAAGAGAAGAAATGGAAGAAGAGCTGAATCAGGTCCTTTTTGAAATCACCAATCCGCATTGGAACCGTATCGTGCGATTTTTGCTAAATAAGTTCCAGAAAGAATTTTTTGAATATCCAGCGGCTAAGAAAAACCACCATGCTTTTGCTGGAGGGTTAGCCTACCATAGCATTACCATGCTTCACCTAGGGAAAAGCGTTGTGAAAGAATATTCTGAAGTAAATGCTGCTTTGTTATATGCGGGAATCATTTTACATGATCTAGGAAAAGTAATCGAATTGACAGGACCGGTTTCTACAGAATATACCGTCACTGGGAATTTAATTGGACATCTAGTTTTGGTTGATGAAGAAATAATGAAGGCTTGTCAAACATTAAAAATTGATGAGCAACAAGAAGACGTGGTTCTTTTGCGTCATATGGTTTTAGCCCATCATGGGCAATTGGAATATGGGTCACCGGTACGACCACAAGTAATGGAAGCTGAAATTTTGCACCAAATCGATAATTTAGATGCTTCCATGCAGATGATGTTAACTTCTATTTCTCAAACAGAACCCGGGAAATATACCGAGAGAATATTTGGATTGGACAATCGACGTTTTTATAGTCCCAAAGAAATTTAGAAAAAAAGATCGAGTAGGTTTTTTGCCTACTCGATCTTTTTTAAAGAATTCTTTATTTAGTTGATTCAGTTGTACTTTCTTCTGTTTCAGAATCTTCTTCTGTCGAAGCATCTGTTTGTTCAGTAGCTGAAGAGTCAGTAGATGTTTCATCTTCGCCAATGTAATCAGCTAAAAGGTTTGTGAATGCTTCATCTTTTATTTTAACATTCGCTTCTTTTAATTCTTCACCAATTGCTTCTGTGGTAAATGTTTGGTCATTTAATTTGGTATTTGTCGCAAGTTCTTCGACTTCATCTTGATATTTACTCATATCATTGCCTTTATCTTGGCTTTTGACCATTTTGACAATATAAAAGCTAGAACCATATTGAGAAGCAACAGGGATGACATCAGAAATATCATCATTTTCCATATCCCAAGCTGCTGCCATTACTTCTGCTGGGACATCCGTTGAAGCAGAATCAAAGGTAACGGAGCCATCTTCTTCAGCAGTAGCAGAGGCAGAATTGTCTTTGGCGATTTCGCCAAAATCAGCATCCTCTGCTTTCACCTTTTCTAGAAGATCGTTGGCGTCATCTTCTGTCGTTGCAACAATCAGTTGTGCTTCAACTTCTGGATGGAAACTTTCCCAAGCTGTTTTTAAATCATCTTTTGAAAGATCTACGTGCGATTTGAGTCCTTCTTGAAAAGCTAAGCTATCTTTGACATTTTTCTTTAAATCTTTTTCAGTCATACCGGCAGCTTCTAACTGGTCTTTGTAATCCTCGCCAAAAAGTTCTTTTATTTTGGCATTGACTTCTTTACCATCGATTTCATCGCCATATTTATTGGTAAATACTCTGGTCAAGATCATATTAAAGACGATTTGTTGACTGTTTTGATCTGTTTTGGCTTCTTCATAAAAATCAGAAACAGTGATTTTGCCGCCTTTCATAGAAGCAATTTCATTGTCTGTGTCATTCGAACATGCGGCCAAAGTAAACACACCTAAGATGCTTGCTAAGGTTAAAATAAGTTTTTTCTTCATATTAGATTGCACTCCTGTAGTTAGATTTCTAAATATTCACAGCTTCTACTATACCATACTCTATTTTAGAATGGAAAGCTTTGTAGAAATCTTTCAAATAAAATTCATACAAAAAGAGAATTTTATTTTTCAGGTATTTGTTGTTGAAAATTCTTCGGCGTCTTTTTTTAATTGGTCGATTTGTTCGTTGACACGTTGCATTCTCGGTTCTGCTTGAAACTTAAAGGCGTCAATGTCTTTTTGAATCGAGGTTTTAACAAAAGGAATGGTATCTTCTATTGCTGTTTGTGTTTGGGAAACGGCTTGACGCAAATCGGTGATACTTTCATTTACTTCTAAGGTAGCATCCGTCAGTTCATTTAAATAAACACTCGCTTTTTTTTGTGTTTCTTTTCCACTTTGAGGAGCTAGAAGAAACCCGCCAGCGCCACCAACTGTCGCTCCGAAAAGTAGTCCTTTAATAAAATTTCCAATCATTTAGCTCACCTGCTTTTGTATTTTTTTGGCAATTTCAGAAAGTTCTTCTTGTGTATAGTTGTCAGAATGATCCCCAAAGTGCATAGAAAAGTCATCTTCTTTACCATATCTAGGAATCAAGTGAACGTGAGAATGAAAAACACTTTGATAAGCAATTTCTTTATTATTATTAATAATATTCAACCCTTGCATTTTGGGAAAAGCCGCTTCCAAAGCTTTCGCAATTTTAGGGATGCGGGTAAAAACATCAGTAGCCAATTGTTCATCATAATCAAAAATATCATGGACATGCTTTTTAGGAACAACCAATGTATGTCCTTTAGTCACTTGGGTCATATCCAAGAAAGCATAAACTTTTTCATCCTCATATACTTTATGACTGGGAATCTCTTGATTAATGATCTTGCAAAAAACACAATCTTCCATTACAAAACTCCTCCTCGTATTTATAAATTAATAGCTAATTCTACTTTACCACATTTTAACAAATACCTAAAAAATTTTCAGCTGAAAGCATAACTAAAAAGGAATGTGGCTATCATTAAAAAATTGATAGGAAAAAGAAGTCAAATTTAGGAATCTATCATTTTTTTAGGTTATTCCTTGCACGTTTCTGTGATTATAAGTACAATGATTGAGAAGAACAAGGAGGTAACAGAAAAAAATGGCAGGATTTACATTTAAAGACACAGTATCCCTAACAACAGTCGCAATTCGTGTGAAGGACCGAGATAAAATGATTGCTTTTTATAAAGATTTAGTCGGTTTTCACTTACAAGGAGAAGAAAACGCTTTGGCTATCATGGGGATTGCCAAGACGAAACGGGAAGATTTATGGCTAGAAGAAAGCCCTCGTGCAAACGATTATGCCGGTGAGACAAAACGGTTGAAACAATTGAGTCTTCATATAGGTCATCTCTTAGAATTAGCTGATTTGTTTGAACGGTTTACAAATGCAAAGTATCCAAAGATGAAAGTGAACTTTTTAGAAAAAAGTGTTCATTTATATATAGATGATCCTGAGGAAAACCGGTTAGATATCTATACGGAAATAGAGGAGCCACTAACGACAGTCGAACAATTGAGAGAAAAAAGTAGTGGAAAATATCCAAGTTTATCTGAACAAACTTCTTTTGACCATATTGCTTTACATGTATCTGATAAAAAAGAAGAAGAAAAATTTTTGAGTACAGCACTTGGCTTTCAAACGAAAACAGACGTGTACACACTAACTTTGGATAATCGTTTCTTAGGTATTTCTTTACAAGAAAAAGCTGAAAAAGCCCTATTGGTCTCCGCAGATGATATTACCGGTTTAGAAGTGGTCAAATTAAAGATTACTTCCGATGATCTTCGAGCGTTAGAAGAATCCTTGAATCGTGCTGAAAAGACATTTTATATTGATTCAAAGAAAACGATTCTAGCAGTAAATGATCCGGCTGGTGTACAGTGGTGGTATAGTATCAAATAAAAGACTTGAGAATCTATTTTGTAGGGAGAATTCAGATGGAACAAACATTTTCAGTAATTGTGTTGACATTTTTTAGCTACTCTTTTTTAGGATGGGTATGGGAAACCATTTATTGCTCAGTAAAAGCTAAACGATTTGTTTACCGTGGTTTTCTTTTGGGTCCCATTACGCCAATCTATGGTTTTGGAGTATCAGGTGTTCTCTATCTGATTGAACCTTATCAAAATAATATAGGACTACTATTTGTTCTGGCTACTGTTTTAGTGACGCTATTAGAATATGGGACTAGTTTTTTACTTGAAAAATTATTCCATGCCCGCTTATGGGATTATACCCAAGTGCCATTAAATATTAACGGCCGCATAGCCATTCCCATTTCTTTTTTTTGGGGGATTTGTTGCGTGATGATTGTACGTGTTGTCAATCCACGGGTAGAAGAGTTGATTGTTAACTTTACAGAACACTTTGGTATTTTTTTACCACTTATTCTGTTAATGATGATTAGTTTTGATTTAGGGTTTACTTTAGCAAATGTCGTCTCTTTCCGTCGCAAGCTAAAAGAATTGGGAATTGCTATCCAAGAGAAAAAACAACAACTTCAAAGCAGTGTGAACGAAATAAAGGCTGCTGCGTCAGAACAATACAATGGGTGGAAAGATGAAAATCAATCACTTAAAACTGAAAATAACGAGTGGTTAGAATCATTTAGAGAACAACCGAGACTAAGGAGCCATCTTCCCAAATTGAATTTTTCAGAACGCCACTTTTTGTCTGGTTTTCCGAATATGAAACAAAATGAAGAAAAGAGCACCTTAGAAGAAATACGATTGTTAGTCAAAGAGTTACGAAAAAAATGAACACTTGATTTCAACGGTTACCTAAGCTCTCACGATTAACTAGGCTAGGGTGCTTATAGGAAGAAAGATTTTTTTATGGAGTACTATTTTTCGTAGGAATAGTTTCTAGTCTTTTTCATTTTTCGGATAGTAAGAAAAAAGAAGTAATGGTGAATAGTTCAAGAGATGATTAGACTGCGTATAAAAATGACGATAGCTACTATTATTTATCTAATAGTAAACATTACATTAATAGTAACTAAGTCTTTTTCATCAAGAATAAACGATTTATTGCTACTATTAGCGATTATAACTTTAGCTTTGGTTAGATTCTATTGTAATAAAAAGGAAACTAAAGAACAGAATAAGAATAATAGCCATTGTTTTGAAGAATAAAATTTATACTATTAGTTGCACCTTTTCAAAATGAAGAGTACTTTTTTATTATTCTAGATACAATTGCACAATTTCGTAGAAGCTTTTTTTTCCTTCATTTTGGACTGTAGATACCTTAAAATGAGAGTTTGGGTATCTACTATTTTGTGAGCCCTCATGTTCTAACAAAAAGAGAATTCTATTTGAGGATTGTTTTCTAGGCAGTAAGTGATGGATATAAGGTTGCTTAAGTTAAGTTCTAATGAACTGAAATGTCTAAGAATAAGTAATGATAGGTCCCAAATTAGTCCATACGAACTAGATTGGGGCCTAGTCATTATTTCCAAAATCACTACCACTTTTTGGCTCTCAGAAGTTTTCTTTCTTGACTTAGGCATTGTTTTTCTTTGTTCTAGTCTCCTAGAAGTATGTGCACTACAGAAAGAAATAATAAGAAGTCACTTGTTGCACAAAAGAATTGGTAATGGGGAAAATTGCTGGTAAGTAAAACTGGAATAACTATAAAATCATTTCGACAATACTTAAACGAATCTCAGAATATGGTATACTAGAATAGAAAAATTATCAGCTTATAAGGAGGCTTTTTTCATGGAACCATTATTTATGAAACCTGTTTTTCAAGAAAAAATTTGGGGCGGGAAACGATTGCATGATGTTTTTGGCTTTGAATTACCCAGTGATAGAATTGGCGAAAATTGGGCAATTAGTGCGCATCCTCATGGAGTATCAACAATTGAAAACGGCCCGTTTAAAGGACAAACACTTGATCAATTATGGAAAGAACACAAGGAATTATTCGGACATCCGACAGGAGAGGTATTCCCACTGTTAGTAAAAATACTGGATGCAGAAGATGAGTTGTCTGTTCAAGTCCATCCCGATGACGCCTATGCCAAAATCCACGAAGGAGAACTTGGCAAAACAGAGTGTTGGTATGTAATCGATGCGCAGCCTGGAGCAGAAATCATTTATGGTCATCACGCAAAGACGAAAGAACAATTTGCCAAAATGATTGAAGAAAAAGAATGGAAGCAATTATTTACACACGTTCCCGTGAAAAAAGGGGATTTTTTCTATGTACCAAGTGGAACGATTCACGCTATTGGCAAAGGAATCTTGATTTTAGAAACGCAACAAAGTTCAGATACCACTTATCGGGTCTATGATTACGATCGTAAAGATGACAATGGCAACAAAAGAGAGTTGCATATCCAACAGTCCATTGATGTAACGAATATACCTAGTCACAATCCAGAACTATCGGTTAAAGAAGAACGCCAAGGAACTTCAAGTATCATCACTTATTTACAGACCGATTTTTTTAACGTCTATGAATGGCAAGTCGAAGGTAGCTTAAAGTGTAAAAAACAAGCACCGTATACGCTGGCTACTGTCATCGATGGCTTTGCAAAACTTGTGGTTAACGAAAAAACATATGATATGCCAATGGGAACAAGCTTTTTGTTACCTGATGAAATTTCAAGTTGGCAAATTCTAGGTGAAGCGACACTGATTGCTTCAGAGCCAGGGGAAAAATCTCTCTGAGTTTTAGAAAAAATCCTAAAGTTTTATACTTTAGGATTTTTTTCTCTTTTTATGACGGTCTCTCGCTTGATTAGCTGATGAGCCACGACGATACGGGTTCCCGTGTGTTTTTTCTGTTTTAATTGATCCATCAAGCGCTGCGTAGCGATTTTACCTAGTGAAGGGACATCGATGTCAATGCTTGTTAAATAAGGATGGAATAAAGTTGAGAAGATAGAGTTGTTAAAGCTGATTAAAGAGATATCTTCTGGAACGGTATAACCATACATTTCAATGAGTTGCATCATTCGTACCGCAAATAAATCATCAATAACAACTAGGGCGGTAACTCCGGTTGTTTTTAGCGTTTCTTCAAAGTTTATGTAATCATCTTGATTTTCAAAAGTTGCGGCTGGAAAAACAGGAAGATTGGCCATCATCAAGGCTTTTTGATAACCAAAAAAGCGTTCAAAATAAACATTTTCTTGGGTGACATTGGTCGCAAATAAAATCTTTTCATGTCCTTGTTTGATTAAAAAATCAGTGGCTTGTTTTCCTAATAATTGATTGTCATTATCGACATAAACAACTTTTTCTTCTTGATTATAGGGTTGGCCAATTAGGGTAAAAGGAATTTGATTTTCTTCTAGGTAATGGATGATAGGATCATTTTTATCAGAATAGGTCAAGATAAAGCCATCTACTTGTTTTTGGCGATGCATCCTTTCTACATTAGCCAAAGAGGTCTCAAAATTTTTAGAAGAAACGACAGCAACAGACATACCGTGGCGATTGGCTTCTTCGTTGATGATTTGAATAGTTTCTAAATGAAAGGGGTTTCCGATCCGTTCTTTGGTGTCAAGTGGTGGCAATACGACGCCTATAGCACTGGCAGTTTGTTTGCCTAAATTTCGAGCGGCCAGATTAGGGGTGTAACCTAGCTCGTTCATTACTTTACGAACTTTCTTTTTGGTCTCTTCGGAAATACTAGGGTGGTCATTTATGACCCGCGAAACCGTTGAAGTGGCAACCCCGGCTTTTTTCGCCACGTCTTTTACTGTAATACTCATTTTTTCCCTCCTAACAAAACGTTTTTTGATTCTTATTTATCCTAGCATAAGTGAAGAAAGCTTACTAGACATTTTTAAAAGGAACCAGGTAGAATTGCAACTGGTTCCTTTATAGATTATTTTGTTTGAATAGGAAAAGTCAAAGTATCTTCTAGTAGTTGTTGTTGTTGATAAAGTTTGACTGACAAAGCTGGACCTGAAAGAAGTGTGATTGTTACCTTTTCTTGGTCCACACGAATCGCTAACAAACGTCCGCGATAATTGACATGAAAGGCATAAGCTTGCCAAGACTTTGGTAAGAAAGGAGCAAAGCTTAAAGAGTCATCGAAAGTTTTCATTTGGGCAAACCCTTGGACAATAGCTAACCAACTACCTGTCATTGAGGTGACATGCAATCCATCTTCTGTATCATTATTGTAATTGTCTAAATCAAGTCGTGCGGTCCGTTCGTACATCTCAACGGCCTTTTTCTCTTTTCCTAATTCAGCAGCTAAAATAGCGTGAACACAGGCAGACAGAGAAGATTCATGAACAGTCATGGGTTCATAGAAATCAAAATTGCGTTCTTTTTCTTCTAATGTGAAATGATCACCTAAAAAATAGAGACCTTGCAAAACATCTGCTTGTTTGATGAAGCAAGAACGTAAGACCTTATCCCAGGACCAGTGTTGATTGATTGGTAATTCATTTTGGTCAAGGTCACTGACAGGCTTTAACTCTTTATCAAGAAACGTATCATGTTGGACAAAAATTCCTAATTCTTCATCTTCTGGAAAATACATATTAGCGATAATTGCTTGCCATTGTTTTTGTTCGACTTCGGAGATGGTAACCGTCGCCTCTGTTTGAAATTTATGATAACTTTCTAAGGTGTAAGTTAAGACCCAAACAGCCATTTGGTTGGTATACCAGTTGTTGTTGACATTATTTTCATATTCATTAGGCCCTGTAACTCCGTGAATCATATATTTTTGTTTGCGTGTTGAATAATGGACACGATCAGCCCAGAATCGTGAAATTTCAGTGAGAACTTCGAGACCTTCTTTTTTCAAATAGGAAGTGTCTCCTGTATAGTTGGTGTAGTTATAGATTGCATAAGCAATGGCACCGTTTCGATGGATCTCTTCAAAGGTGATTTCCCACTCGTTATGGCATTCAATTCCTGTAAAGGTAACCATCGGATACAAGGCCCCTTTTAAGCCTTGTTTTTGAGCATTTATCTTAGCTTGTGGTAACTGATTGTGACGATAAGTCAATAAGTTTCTGGTAACTTTTGGTTTAGCTAAGGCTAGATAAAGGGGAACTGCATAAGCTTCTGTATCCCAATAGGTAGCACCACCATATTTTTCGCCCGTAAAACCTTTTGGACCGATATTTAAACGTTCATCTTCTCCGTAGTAGGTTGAGAATAATTGGAATAAATTAAAACGGATTCCTTGCTGAGCAACATCATTACCTTCAATGATAACATCAGCTAGTTCCCAACGTTTGCGCCATGCTTTTATTTGTTCTGTCTTTAAAGCATTATAATCATTTCCATAGGTTTGAAAAAGTTGGGCTATCTTTTGTTCCTGTTGGTCACTGCAAACATCTCGACTGGTAACAATCAGCACTTCTTTTTCTAGGTGGATTGTTTCGTCTGTTTTTAACTCAAAAATAAATTCATCGCTTACTGAAAGCTCACTAGTAGTGGTTTGATCAGGGATTAAATTATGGCGCATTGCAGCAGTTACCGTAAATTGCTCGATACCAAATTGATTAGGAACCGTGCGTGTGGTTAGGTACCGATAATTTTTGTCTGTGCCACTTGAGAGTTTTTCCCAAAACATTTCATCATAGTTGCTATCTTCATTGTGTACAAAATTGTCTAACTTGGAATGAATTTCAAGAGTTGCGTTTCCGACGAGTACTTTGGCATCTAAACGGATGAAAGCTAGCTCTTTTTTGGCGATACTTAAAAAACGTTGGAAGGAAAATTTTACTTTTGTATCATCTATAGAAATCGTAAATTGACGTGATAAAATACCATCCTGCATATCTAGTTCCATGTAGAAGTCTTCATAGTCGCAAGTTGCTAAATCAACTGCTTGACCATTGATGTAAATATCCATGGCGATAAAATTGACGGCATTGATTACTTTTCCGAAGTAATCCGGATACCCATTTTTCCACCAGCCTACTCGGGTTTTGTCAGGATACCAAACGCCTGCCAAATATGTTCCTAAATGGTGATCACCACTATATTGTTCTTCAAAGTTTCCGCGCATGCCCATGTAACCATTTCCTATACTGGTTAATGATTCTTGTAAGCGGCGATTTTTTTTATCTAAAGTCGATGTTGCAATTTTCCAAGGATCAACATCAAAAAGTCGTTTTGCAGACTGCATAAAAATCCCTCCATATCCATTACTCTATATTCTTATAATAAACGCAATCGATTGCATAAGTCAAGAGAAAAATCATGCAACAAAGCAAAAAGTGGTTTTTTAATAAAATTTATTAAATAAATAATAAAACATAAAGAAAAGACTAGTAAAATTTTTTAGAAAAAACATTTTATGAGGGAACCGATTGCATAAAAGATAGATACTTTTTAATAAAAAACGAAGCAAGAGATTGAAATCTCTTGCTTCGTTTAAGAAGATAATGTTTAAATACTCACTTTTCTTAAGTTTCTGCCTGGCCATATTTATTAGTTAGGGCTATTTTAAGTAAGCGTTGCGCCAAATTTTCATTACGGGCAAGAATTGGACCATGAAAATAAGAACAGTAAACATTGCGATAGATGGCGCCTTCTGTTTGGTCTTCACCGTTGTTTCCTTTACCTTCCAGTACCTTTCCCAAAGGTCGTTCATTTTTTCCTAGAAAAGTACGTCCGTTGTGGTTTTCAAAGCCTTCATAGATTTCACCAGATTCTTCATTAAGTATTTTAATATCACCGATGAATCGATTGTTTTCTTGGCTTAAGGTATAATGGTCTAAAGCTGAGATTCCCTTGATTTTTTCACCATGGGCGCCCATATAATAATGACCTAATAGTTGATAACCACCACAGATAGCTAGTAAGACCCCATCATTTTCAATGTAGCGTATTAAATCAGCTTTTTTTTCTTGAATATCTTTGGAGACAATCCATTGTTCATAATCTTGTCCACCACCAAAAAAGGCTAAATCAAATTTCTCTGGGTCAAAGTTTTCATGAATACTGACCACTTCCACTGTAAGTGTGACGTTTAGTTTTTTGGCAACATAATTTAGCATTAACAGATTGCCGTTGTCGCCATAAGTATTTAGTAAATTTCCATAAAGATGGGCTAAATGTAAAGAACGCTCAGTCATGGCTCATGCCCCCTTCAATAAACCCTTTTTCGGCAAGCTTTTTGCGTAATTGTAAAACTGCAGTATAAGTGGCTAAAATGTAGACATGTTCTGTTGGCATCATTGCAATGGCCTCAATTACTTGGTCTAAAGAAGTGACTTCTTGTATCTTCTTTTCGTTGATACCGGCCACTTTTAAACGTAGTGCCATTTCTTTGTGGCGATCACCACCAGCGATGACTTGAGGAATCTCAAGATCAGCTAAGGCCTCATAATTTCCATCCCAGATCCAACTAACATCGATTCCGTCGGCATGATTGGCATTTAAAAGAGAGACTAAGGAAAACTTATCAGGAGATAAGCCAATCATGTCGATGACTTGATTGAGGCCAACAGGATTTTTAACCAAAACCAAGGTGCATTTTTTTTCGTTAATCGTAATAACTTCTTGACGACCAAAGACTTTTTCATCATAACCCAAGCCTTTACGAATTTTTTCAGGAGAAATATGGTAATGTTGAGCGACAGCTGTCGCGGCTAAGGCGTTATAGATGTTGTACATGCCACCAACTTCCAGCTTATAATCATGGCCATCGATGGTAAATTCAGAAGAGGTGTTTGTCATTTCTTTTAAATTCGTTAAACGGTAATCTAGTTTTGGTCGCTTAAAGTCACAGTGGGGACAATAGTATTTTCCCAGATTTGCATAAGTGATCATTTGATAATGCAAAATATGCTGACATTTAGGACACAAAACGCCATCGGTATTGTAATGAGCCACTTGTTCATGATCTTTTTTGTGGTCAAAGCCATAATATATTTGTGGATTGATTGTTTCTTTTGAATGAAAAAGTGGGGAATCTCCATTAGCTAAGATTGTCGCTTGGGGAGATTTTGCCGCGCCATCTAGAATCATTTGATAGGTAGTATAAATCTCTCCGTAGCGATCCATTTGATCACGAAAGATATTTGTAAACACAAACAATTCAGGTTTGATATATTCGGTTACTTTACTTAGACTGGCTTCATCAATTTCTAATACAGCAAATTTCTTTTGGCCTTTTTTTTCTTTGGCCGATAAAAAAGTGGATACGATTCCTTGGGCCATGTTGGCGCCGGTTGGATTGGTCAGTACATTTTCAAATTCTTGTCGTAAAATAGCTACTGTTAAAGAAGTCGTTAATGTTTTCCCATTGGTTCCAGTCACGACAACGATTTTGTAGTCTTTTGCTAAATGATCTAAAATATGTGGATCGATTTTTAAAGCAAGTTTGCCTGGAAAACTAGAGCCACCTTTAAAAAAAGTCTTTAAGAACCATTGTGAAGTTTTACCAACGCCTGTTGCAAGTTGACTTCTTATTCCCATAATAACCTCCAAAAGTATAAAATACATTCAATCTATCTTACCATAATCTATAAAAAAGAGTAACGAGCTTTCCTTTTTCTTTAAAAATGGATGGAATGGGTCCTCTTTGTTTGATAGAAGGTGTAGCCTTTAATGTCAAAAAGAGAGGCTTTTTTATTCATCTACTTTTTCGACATAGCCTTTTGTATTCCGTTTATAGCGGCGTTTTTTATTGATTGCCATTTTTTGAATCATTTCTTTTTCTAAATCGATACCAAGGATTTCAGCAATTCCTAAAAGATAGATAGCAACATCGGCTAGTTCATCACCAACAGCATCGTCTTGTTGATAGGCACGATAAGCCTCGCTAACTTCACCATATAACAAAACAAATTCTGTTTCTATATTTGTCGTATTGAAATGATGGTCCCGTTTATTTTGGATGATTTCTTTTTGGTAGTCTTTTAAGCTCATCTTTTCTCCTTTGTTAACCAATAATGATTTTTTCAGTAGGATAATTATAGCCCATATCGCGGGTTTCTTTGGGAACAAATAATAATAACATGTAAAGCATACCGATACGTCCGATAAACATCAAAGCGGCGATAATCAATTTACCTATAACGGAAAGTTGAGCCGTAATTCCTAGTGAAAGTCCAGTGGTACCAAAAGCTGAAGCCACTTCTAAGATAATAGCAATCAGCGGCAAGTTTTCCGTAGAGGTTAAGAAAATGACACAAGTAAAACACATGACAAGGGATAATATAAAAACAACTACGGACTTTCTAACATCGTCATCATCAATATTTCTGCCAAAAATGCTGATACTATGTTCTCCTTTTAAAAAGGATAAAATGTATAGACCTAAAATGGCGATTGTTGTTGTCCGGATACCACCGCCTACAGAGCTAGGACTACAACCTACAAACATCAAAAAGGCAAAAAAGATTAATGTGGTTACCTGAAAATTATTCAAGTCATGGATTTGTAAGCCAGCATTACGCGTTGACATCGAATAAAACATACTATTTATCCATTGGGTGGAAGTAGCCATCCCTTTAAACATATGCTCTTTTTCAAGAAAGAAAATAATTAAAGCACCGCCAACAAATAAAAGTACAGATGTTAAGAAGGCTACTTTTGTAAACAAGGTAAAGCGAAAAGGTAACTTATGCTTTCTTTTAGGGAAATGGTAGATCACCCATTCGTGAAAGTCCATGATAACAGGAAACCCGATGCCACCAATGAAAATCATAGACATAATCACGAGTAAAAAGAAATAATCATGTGAAAATGGTTGAATTGAATTTCCAGTGACATCAAAGCCGGAATTTGTTATAGCAGAAACTGATTGATAAAAGCCATAGAAAATAGCATGTTTCCAATTAGGGTAGTATCCCTGAAACTTAAAATAGACAGAAAATAAGATGCCTCCGAATAATTGACATAAAAAGAGAATGGTAAAACTGGTGCGAATCAAACGCACGATGCCGCTTAGACGTGGTTGGTTCATATCTGTCATGATTAACTGGCGCTGTTTTAAAGAAATCTTGCGTTTTGATACAATGAAGAAAGAGGTGGAAATCATCATGATTCCCAAACCGCCCACCTGAAAAAGAATCTCTAGTAATACAATGCCATACTGGTTAAATACCTCGTCAATGGGAAAAGTCGTTAAACCGGTAACGCTGATCGTACTGATTGCCATAAAAAACATGTCGATAAAAGAGACGTGGGAACCAGGAACTCTGAAAAAAGGAAGATAAAACAAAACCAAAGCAATCAAAACCATTAATACATAATATAAAACTATAATTTGAACGGAACTAACATTACTTGAAATAAAAGATTTCCCTTTACGAACGGCCAAACGAGTTTCTCGTTCTAAATTCATCACACGTTCCTCCTTGGTTAATTTGGTTCTAGTATACCAGTCTGTTGCAAAAAGAAAAGGAGTTTCTTTTCGTAAAACAAGCAAAAAAGTTGAAAATTCTCTACCCTTTTGTCATGCTGTGGTATACTAATGACACAATCATGCTATAAAGTTGTGGCATGAAACCTTTATTTTAAAAAATGAGGTCACAAAAAGGCCTCTGATAAGGAGCACAATAGTTTGAAAGACTTTATTAAAAACTGGGGTTTGATTTTTTTGATTGTCCTAGTATTTCTCATTGTCCGTCTATTTATTATTACCCCTGTCTCGGTCAAAGGGCACTCGATGGATCCTACATTAGCAGATGGGCAAAAACTCATGACCTATCAATTATCTGAGATTAATCGCTTTGACATTATTACCACACAAGAACCGGACGATATGGAAAAATTAGCGGTAAAACGGGTGATTGGTCTTCCAGGAGATCGTGTACAAATGCAAGGCGATGTCTTGTCTATCAACGATGAGCAAGTGGAAGAAACTTATTTACAACTATTTAAAGAAAAATTTTCAGAGGATCAATTACAAAAAGAGTATGCATACAATCCAACGTTTCAAAACATTGCCCAAGGATCAGAAAATTTCACCAATGATTTTACTTATGAAGTCCCAGAAGGAAAATATTTTGTATTAGGTGATAATCGTTTGATTTCAAAAGATAGTCGCATGTTTGGCTTTGTCGATGAAGAGATGATCAAAGGTGAAGTTGTTTTCCGTTATTGGCCAATATCAGAAATAGGAACAATCAAATAACTATCCATTCGTGAGAGCTCTAGAAGCATCTCACGTTTTGTTTTTAAAGGAGAGATGAAAAAAATGGAGACAATAGAAATCAAAGCAAAAAATGATCTCTTTGAATTAGAGATGTCACCGAACAACTGGAAAATTGTGAGAGAAAAAAATTATACACCTGTGGAAATGTTAGTTAGTGCCATTGCCACTTGTGGTGGCTATGTCTATCAAGATGTTTTGAGAAATTCTAAAATTGGGTTTACTTTTGATAGAATCGAAGTTAGTTATAGTCGAAATGAAGCTATTGAATCACGACCACTTAAAGAAGTTCAACTACTCTTTTTTGTTCAAGTTCTACCAGAGTTTCAAGATCGGGCAAGGCGTTGTTTGCGATTGGTTTCTTCGCATTGTCCGGTAATCCAATCACTCGATAAAAGTATTGAGGTTACCGAAGAAGTTGTTTTTTTCTAAGACAGACTATTGATAACTTCAAACTTAGTGTAAAATTTATTGAGGTAAGGAGGTAGACTAATAAAAAAGAAACTGTTATCCTATGATAGCAATACCTCACAACAGGTACTATACAAAGGAGACAGTTTCTTATGGAATCAATTGTAGCAGAA
>DXDB01000144.1 GCA_019115705.1 Candidatus Tetragenococcus pullicola
CAAGTCTCGATTCAGCAATTGCTTAAGCTGCCAGCGGAATGCTTTCATCCTAAACCAAAAGTAAACAGTGTCTTAATAAAACTTACCCGCCATACCACAGATGTTCCAGATAAATATTGGAAGCTATATACGTACTTTGTTTCAAAATGGGTCAATCGAGAATATCGTCAACTGTTTACTAAAAATCAGTTTCATCAAGCAATGAAACACGCCAAAGTAAACAATTTAAGTACCGTTACTTATGAGCAAGTATTGTCTATTTTTAATAGTTATCTATTATTTAACGGGAGGAAATAATTCTATGAGTCGCTTTTGTAAATTTGGAAAGTTACACGTTACTAAAGGGAATGTAGATAAATTATTAGGTATACTACTGACAGCTTCCAAGGAGCTAAAGAGGTCCCTAGCGCCTACGGGGAATTTGTATCGATAAGGAATAGATTTAAAAATTTCGCTGTTATTTTGTACAATAAGGATAAATTTGAATGGTACCATAAACGACCGTTTATGGTACCTTTTCATTTTCCTGCTTTTTCTAAATGTTTTTTAAGTAAATCAAGTACCAAAATCCGTTCCTTTTTCATAGTTCCTATATATTTATACTTAATGAGTTATGGTACATTTAAATTATAAAATTAAGGAGGTTTTTTTATGATTTTTGGCTATGCTCGAGTGAGTACGGATGATCAAAATCTTAGTTTACAAATTGATGCACTTACTCATTATGGAATTGATAAATTATTTCAAGAAAAAGTAACTGGTGCGAAAAAAGACCGACCGCAATTAGAAGAAATGATCAACCTACTACGTGAAGGAGATTCTGTTGTCATTTACAAGTTAGATCGAATTTCACGATCAACTAAACATTTGATTGAACTTTCTGAATTATTTGAAGAACTTAGTGTCAATTTTATATCTATTCAAGATAACGTAGATACTTCAACGTCTATGGGAAGATTCTTTTTCCGAGTTATGGCTAGTTTAGCAGAACTGGAACGGGATATTATTATTGAACGAACTAACTCTGGTCTTAAGGCAGCCAGAGTCCGAGGAAAAAAAGGGGGCCGTCCAAGTAAAGGTAAGCTATCAATTGATTTAGCTTTAAAAATGTATGACAGCAAAGAGTATTCTATTCGTCAAATTCTTGATGCCTCTAAATTAAGCAAAACAACCTTTTACCGTTACCTCAATAAAAGGAATGCTTAAGATATGGCTATGAAAAGAATTTTAACTACTTCACAGCGTGAACAACTTCTTTCTGTAGACCACTTATCAGAAGAGGATTTTAAAGCGTATTTTAGTTTTTCTGATTATGATCTGGAGGTTATTAATCAACACCGTGGAAAGGTCAATAAACTAGGATTTGCGATACAACTTTGTTTGGCCCGGTATCCTGGGTGTTCTTTAAGTAATTGGCCGATTAAATCAACCAGACTAACTTCTTATGTGAGTCGACAGCTCCATCTTGATGCAATTGATTTAAATTCATATGATCATAGAAATACACGTGCAAATCACTTCAACGAGATCTTAGAAGTATTCAACTATCATCGATTCGGTAGTGCTAATACACAAAAACAGTTAATAGAATATTTAATTGAACTAGCTTTAGAAAATGATGACTCTATCTATCTAATGAAAAAAACAATTGATTTCTTAACTCGAAAAAGAATTATTTTTCCATCTATAGCTACACTTGAAGACATTATAAGCCGCTGTCGAGATAAAGCAGAAAACAACTTATTTTCAATATTGCTCTGTTCATTAACAGATATACAAATTGAAAAACTAGAGAGTTTGTTTCAAATTTATGAAGAGACGAAAATAACTAAACTCGCTTGGCTAAAAGACATTCCAGGTAAGGCAAATCCAGAAAGCTTTATGAGTATTTGTAAAAAAGTGGAAGTGATTGCTTCCATGGGACTCGGGACAATTAATGTCTCCCATATTAATCGGAACAGGTTTCTTCAGCTAGCTAGACTAGGGGAAAATTATGATGCATATGACTTCTCCCGTTTTGAGCTTGAAAAAAGATACTCTTTACTTATTGCTTTTTTAGTCAATCATCATCAATATCTGATCGATCAACTGATTGAGATTAATGACCGCATTTTAGCAAGTATTAAACGCAAAGGGACACGTGATTCACAAGAACAGTTAAAAGAAAAAGGAAAATTGGCTACTAAAAAATTGGAACATTATGCTTCTTTAATTGATGCTCTTCACTTTGCAAAAGATAATGATAGTAATCCTTTTGACGAAATTGAACGAATCATGCCTTGGGAAGATTTAGTACAAGATGGAGAAGAAGCTAAAAAAATTACAGGTAATAAAAATCATGGCTATTTAGAAATGGTTCGAAATAAAGCTAATTACCTCCGAAGATACACGCCAATGTTATTGAGGACCCTTTCGTTCAAAGCAACTCCGGCAGCAAATCCAGTCCTCATGGCCCTAACTCAACTAACTGATTTACACAATAGTGGTAAAAGAAAAATACCGGCAGATACTTCTACTGATTTTGTGAGTAAAAAATGGAAAAGCCTTGTTCGGCCAGAAGAGGGGAAAATAGATCGGTCTTACTATGAGTTAGTAGCTTTCACCGAGCTAAAGAACAATATTCGATCAGGAGATATTTCAGTTGAAGGAAGTATGATCCATCGAAATATTGATGATTACTTAGTTGATTTATCTGCTTGTATTGATTCAGAAACTATTCCAGACACGTTTGAGGACTATTTAAAGGATCGGGAAATAATTTTAGATTTACAGCTTCAATTTTATTCGACAGTTGATAAGAGAATTTCAAGAGCAAACCTTAAAAAGTTGGAAAAAGTTACACCTAGCGAAGCAGAAATATATAGAAAAAAACTTTATTCAATAATTCCTAAGATAAGGCTTAGTGATCTTTTAATTGAGGTGGACAGTTGGACCAACTTTTCACAAGAATTTAGTCATGATTCTACAGGGAAACCGCCGAGTGAACAAGAAAGAAAAATTATTTTTGCTGCTTTGCTGGGTTTAGGGATGAATATTGGTCTTGAAAAAATGGCCCAATCAACTCCTGGAATTTCTTATTCTCAGTTAGCCAATGCCAAACAATGGCGCTTTTATAAAGAAGCTCTGACTCGTGCTCAATCTGTTTTGGTTAATTATCAGTTAAAGCTTCCTGTTGCAGACTTTTGGGGTGAAGGAAAAACCACTGCTTCAGACGGAATGCGCGTCCCAGTGGGCGTCTCAGCTCTAAAATCCGATGTTAATCCACATTACAAAAGTATGGAAAAAGGAGCTACAATGATTCGATCAATAAATGATAGGCATACGACTCATCATATCGAGGTTGCTTCAACTAATACAAGGGAAGCTACTCATACCCTTGATGGCCTACTTTATCATGAAACAGATCTAGATATTGAGGAACATTTTACTGATACAAATGGGTATTCTGATCAGGTGTTTGGAATGACCGCATTACTAGGCTTTGATTTTGAACCTCGCATCAGAAATATAAAAAAATCACAATTATTTTCTATCAAATCACCTTCCTACTACCCTAACTTATCAGAAGATATAAGCGGAAAAATCAATGTAAAAATTATTGAAGAAAACTATGATGAAATTAAACGAATCGCCTATTCGATTCAAACAGGAAAAGTATCTAGTTCTTTACTATTAGGAAAGCTAGGCTCATACGCACGTAAGAATAGAGTAGCTCTTGCACTGAGAGAACTAGGTCGCATTGAAAAGAGCATTTTTATGATAGATTATATTACAGATAGTGAGCTACGGCGAAGGATCACTCATGGACTAAATAAGACAGAAGCGATTAATGCTTTAGCTAGAGAACTATTTTTTGGGCGACGCGGAAAATTTATGGAGCGCGATATTCGCCGACAACTTCAAAGTGCTAGTGCGCTTAATGTGTTAATAAATGCAATAAGTATATGGAACGCCGTCTACTTACAAGCAGCTTATAATTATCTCGTCAAAATAGATCCCGAAGTAACTAAGTATATGAAGCATGTATCTCCTATTAATTGGGAGCATATCACTTTTCTTGGAGAGTATAAATTTGACTTGTTATCTATTCCTAAACACTTAAGAGAATTGAATATAAAAAATAAATAGGCCTTGAAACATTGGTTTAGTGGGAATTTGTACCCCTTATCGATACAAATTCCCACTAAGCGCTCGGGACCCCGTATAGCATTTTACACAGGAGTCTGGACTTGACTTTTAAATATTAGTGAGATAAAGATGAAACATATCAGTATAAAATATGTATTAAAGAACGTTTTATATAAATAATA
>DXDB01000145.1 GCA_019115705.1 Candidatus Tetragenococcus pullicola
GCAAAGTATTTTGAGCTTGTTTCTCTGAGCAAGCCGTTAAAGAACCTCCTAGTGCTAAAAAAATTAATACATAAAAGAGTTTTTTTATTTTAATAGTAACACTCCTTTCAAAAAGCTTGGAGCTTAAGGATAAACTCAAGCGTCCAAGCTTTTTTTAATGTTTAAAAGATTTCATTCATAGCGTCTTCATGGTATTGATTTAATTTTTCAGTCAAATCAGCCGCAATATCAGAAGCATTTACTTCTCCTTGAATAATGGCTTGTTCAACGTCTCCATATTCGCCACCAAAGTAAATTTCATCCAAAAATGTTTGGAACCCAGGGATAACAGCGCCACCTAAGGGAACTGGTTCTTTCACGAGTTCCAGGAAATTTTTATAATAATCAGAATCAGGTAATTCTGTCGCTACAGCATCCCAAATTTCTTGATCTTGAGTAAGAGGTAGTCCATTGGGATAAGTAAACATTTGACTACCATCTTCATTAGTCAATGTTTTATACGCTTCTAGTCTAGATTGATAGCCTTCTTTGCCCCAACCCATCCATTTTAATAATTCATAGGCTTCACGTGGATGTTCCGTTGCTGAGTTAAAACTACCAAAATCAATAAATCCTGGCTTATGAGTCGTATCTTTACTATCTCCTTGAGGAACGGGATATGGAACCCATTCGATTCCCTTATCGACAAATTCATCAGTAGCAAACAAATCTTTTGTCCACCATGCGTCTAATTGCATCGCGATTCTTCCAGTACTTGCTGCCCACAAAGTACGATCACCAAAAGCAGCTTCTGCTTCATCGCTATCAAAGTATGGTGCATGTACACCAGAACGAACAAATTCAGCCTGTGTTGTCATGGCGTCTGCCCAATCTTTGGTCAAATCAAATTTTTCGCCATCCCAACCAAATTCACCTAAAGCATCCTGTTGAACAATTGGAGCCATTGTCACTAATTTAGTGAAGTCATTGTATCCATAAATTTCTTGCTCAGGAACAGTCATCTTTTTCATCAGATCAATCATTTCGCTATAAGTCCAGTCAGCATCAGGCATATCAACATTTAATTTATTAAAAACATTTTTATCCAAAAAGACCGTATATGGTTGATAGAAAACAGCTGCAGCCATTTTTTGTTCATTATTGATATAACCAGTTTGTTGTAAACTATTTAAAACTTCTTTGGATTCTGGATCTGCTTCCCAATACTCTGTCATATCCCCTAGCCAACCATTAACAATAGGAATATCAACATTTCCTTGATACCAATAGACATCTGGTAGTTGTCCTGAATTGGCTAAGTTACTTAACCCATCATTCCAATTTTCTTGATCAACTGTCACTAATTCAACTTTAATGTTAGGATATTTTTCCATAAATTCATCTGCCAAATGTTTTTGTAAATCAGGATTTTCCCATGAGGCGAAGGTTAATGTAATATCTTCATCTGTCATATCAGCTAAAGTTTCGGTGGTTTCTTTAGCTCCTTCTTTCTCCTCGGATGAGCCAGTATCATTTCCACTTTTCCCACAACCTGTAATCACGAGAGTTGCTAAAGCCAAGCTACTTACTAATTTGAGCCATTTTCTGTTCTTCATAATTATTTCCTCCTCATATTTGCACGTCATAATTTTTCACTACATGTGTACTACCAAATACCTCTTTTCTACGCCTCCTTTTTTCTTATTCCCCAGTGATACCTGAACGATCAACACTTTCAACAAAATAGTTTTGTAAAAAGAAGTAAGTAATTAATAATGGAATCAACGTAATCATTGTTCCAGCCATTGTAACTCCTTCATTCAGCTTATTTGAACCTGCTTCAGTTACAGGATATAAGGCTTCATAATTACTTTGAAATTGTTGCAATTGGGTCAACATCGTAGTCCATGTCCTAGAGCCACTTCCATTACCAAGATAAAGATTTACCAAATAGGTTTCGTTCCAATACCAGACAAAGGAAAATAGAAAAACAATGATTATTGCTGGTATTGCCATTGGGATCCCGATTTTGAAAAAACAGGTCCATTCACTTGCTCCATCAACTTCAGCTGCCTCGTATAACGAATCTGGTGTTTGTTTGAAAAATTGATAATAAATCAAAACAAAAATCGTACTTTTTATCCCTTGACCTAAAAGAGCCGGAATGATGAAAGCTTTCAAAGAACCAAGTAATCCTAAATCGTTATAAAGAACATAGGTTGGCATCATCAATACTTGAGGTGGCACAATGAAACTAAATATCATAAGCGCCATCAATAATTTTTTAAACGGAAAATCATAACGTGCAAAGCCATAGCCTACTAATCCGGTGCTTATTACTTGGAAAATAGTAGGAATAAAGGAAACCACAATACTTCCTAATAGGGATTCTTTAATATTCATAACCGCAAATGCTTGTTTATAATTTCCTGTATAAAATCCAGAAGGCAACCATTTGATGGAGGTATCTAACAAATCTGTCAAAGATTTAAAGCTAGTTGACAACATATAGATCAAAGGGTACAGATATATAAAACCAATCGTAATCAATAATAAGTACACGATTCCTTGGATAAGAAATCCTTGTTTATCATTGGTGCCCATTATTTTTTTCTTAACTTTTAACCAACGCTGTCTCCATAATTGTTTGTTGAATTTCTTGTCATCTATCTTTTTTTCAGTTTGTTCCATCTTCTATACCCCCTTTACTTTTTTTGTATTTATTTTTTTAAAATTTACCCTCTTTTTTCGTTTTTTGTTCTTTTTTCTTTTTTTATCCGATGTTGAAGAACCTCCCAAAAGCAGTCCTACACCACCTAAAAGAATCAAGATAACTAGGGCATACATCCATGCCATCGCCGAGGCAAAACCATAGCCTCTAGTTGCGGAAAACATATTACTATAAATAAGATTAATAATGTTATTTTGCCCACTATTTGCCAAGGTTACTAAAGTATAGATAGCATTTAATAAAATCATTGGCTTTAATATTGGTAACGTGATCTTCCAAAAACATTCCCAAGCTGACCCACCGTCAATTTTTGCTGCCTCATAAAGACTTTTATCAATCTTTTGTAACCCAGCAATGAAAATCAGTATCTGGACACCGGAATACCACAAAATCACAATGATTTGTGCAAACAAATCAGAAATAGGTGTAACGAGCCAAGTTGGCATAAAGGAGTTCAATAAATTACTGATGGTTCCTTGATCGATCATAGGAATACTGGTGGCTCCTTGGTTGATTAGTTGATCCATAATAGGACCACTGGCTATAACTACTGGTAGAAAGAAAATAGTTCGAAAAGTTCCTTTGAACTTTATTTTTCCATTTAACAATAGAGCAATAATCAATGAAAAGACAACAATGACCGGCAATCTTAACAGTGTACTTACCAAAAAGCCAATCAACTCTTGAACAAACTGCATGTCTTTTAGCCATACATTTTGATAGTTACCAAATCCTACAAATTTATAGACTCTTCCTGTTGGACGCATGCGAATAACATTCATACTAAAGTATAGGGACTGGATCAACGGCCATAATACAAAAACCAAGAAACCAATCAGCCAAGGCAAGATGAACAATAATCCGTATTTTGCTTTTCTGCTTTTTAATGTTTTTTTACGTTTCATTGTGACACCACCTTATAAGAATAACCTTCGACCGTCTGACCCTGAATATTTTTTGATTCTTCACTATAGTTTAATAGAAGAACTTTCCCATTCTCATAGCTAACGACAACTTGGTCACCATCAACCTCATAATCTTTAATTAAGGTTTGACCAATACTTTCATTCACTTCTTCTAATTCCTTATATAAATCTACAATTTCTTTTTCATAGTTTTTAAATTGAGAACTATATATTCCTGAAGAATTTGTATTGTTCAATTCACTTGGGTTTTCGGAAGTCAATAAATAACTTGGACTGACGCCTTGTTCAATTAGTTTTAATTTGTATTCTTGTTGATTCGCTATAAAATTCGTATACGGAGCATAACGTGGAATTAATCCTTTTAAAGCTATAGCAAAAAATGGTACTGATTGATCTTGAAAGACATAGTTTGAAGAATATACTGGAACTTCAGTTAAACCATTTGCATATTGCCAATAAGGTTGAATAGGGTTTTGCAAAAGCACTTGTTTACTTTCTCCTGCTTTTTGAATCATCTGTTGATAGCTTTCTAAGGTCTGGTCTCTCCCATATTCTTTTCCTTTGACTGAATAAGAAAATAGATGATTACTTATTCCATCTATAGCAATTCCTTCATAGTCAGTCAGTGATTGACTTTTTAACCGATTTTGTAAAAGTTTTTTTGAATCATTTGGATTTAAATAATTGAAACTATCAAATCGTTGTCCATGAACTTCTTCGACTAGCGTTCGTTTATTCAATTTGGTTACCAGATTAAACCAAGTGCTATTTTGTGTTTCAGGATTAAAGCGTAGCGGATCATCATAAAGATAAATAGGAATCTTTCCTTTATAAGTTTCCAATAATTGGTTCAAGTCAGTATTACCACCTAGTTTTGATTCAGCTTCATAGCTGTCTTGGGCATAACCACCATAAATTCCATTTTTTTGCCAACCTTTTAATACCACGTTAAGAGAATCAATTCCTTCTTTTTGTAATTTTGAAAGGATAGAATCAACCTCGTCGAAAGAAGTCATTGCCACAGTCGAATCTTTTATTAATCCTTCTTTTAAATCGGCATTTAAAAAATCTATTTTCATATCAAATTGTTCGATTTGTTCGTTTGGTGGAATAATTTGTTGCTCAATCAAATACTGACGATAGTTTTTGGCGAGTCCTACATAACTTGCTTCTTCTCCAGAAACAAAAGAATATTGAACTTTTGCATCAAAAACATTCCGTCGTTTTTGACGAACTACCATAGTCCCTTTATCTTTACTGGTCGATTGGTTAAAGAACTGTCGATAGGTAAACTTACTTGTCGTCCAGTTGTAAGGCAATATCGCACCATTTGGATAGGCTTCTATGGTTGCATTATAGTCGCCTCCTTCCACAATTCCTAAAAAGCCCATTTTTTTGTTTGAATGGACAATACCAAAGATCGGTGCAGTCACTGTGTTGGGTTCTGTAGTCGTTACTTGCCCTTCTTTTAATGAAAGAACATAGGGATCATCAATTCCGTGATTTGTTCCATAGACTGGTTCTGAGTAAGGTTGCGTATATTGTCCATAATGATCTTTTAATGAAATCAGAGCACCTGAACCATCAGGAATCAATAGGTAGCCTTCTTCTTCATCCATTTTTGAATATCCCAAAAATGGGTAGAGATAAATGTTTCCAATTTTATATTTGTCATTTTCTTCTTTTATAGAAGCTTCTGGAATCTCTACAAGCAATCCTTCATCGTTTAATGAAACGTGTAAATCTAGTGAAATAGCTAGTTCTTTAAAATTTAAATGGGCAATAAATCCTTCATCTGTTTGATCGACTGTTTTGTTAAAATCTTTGCTCATCATGTCTGCTTGGCTATAAACAATGTTCGTTCCGACCAGATATTCTACGACAACTGCCGATTGAACAAAACTACTCCATTTCTCATTGCTTTTTTCAGGATTATCAACGGTGGAATACATCACTGCTCCACTTTTTTTATCACGGATGATAATCGATAAATTATCTTCATTTAAGAAAAGTTGATAGTTCTCATTTTCGGAAATTTTATTATGTTCTTCAATTTGTTGAGGATCACCCTCAACAATAGATGGCCGATGTTCAACTTTAACGTCTTCTGTTACAAAATTTTCTACTGGTTCTTCTTCAACAATTTCTTCGCCGGATTCTTCAGTAGTAGCAGTTTCATCTTGACTTTCAACAGTCATCGCTTCATTTGGGTTTCCATTGTTTACTGGGGGCTTAGCTGCTGTTGAATCATTTGATGAAGTAGCTATAAATAAATAGACGATCACACCAATAACCAATGCTGCAAATAACACCAAGCGAAAATTGTTTTTTAAAAATGTTTTAGCTTTCAAAGCGATGCACCACCTCTCCATATAAAGATGCTATGAAAGAAAAGAGTTGTTGGAATAAAGAATATAAAATGAATAACGACAAAGCTGCAATAAATAAAGTAAAGACACTTAAAAAGATAATTCGTACAGTTTGTCCAAAAGAATATTCATTTAATTCTTTAATCGAAAGAAAAATTAAAATAACAATCCAGGTATAAATGACAACATTAGAAATTTGTAGGATAAATTCTTCATTCAGCGTTAGACCGTTACTTAGTAGAATCACAAATGGCTTAATAAAAATATAAGGACCTAAAGAATAAACCATGCCGTGTGTTAATTGTCGAAAAGTCGTAGATCCATCTGAGATCGTACAAACCAAGTAAGTGGCAATCACAATGGCAAAAAAAGCAATCCCTAAACTACTGACATCTTGCGCCAAGGTATAAACACCATCTTTAGTATTACGAAAAGTAAATCCGGTGTAGTATTTATTCACTACGTAAATAACAGTCGCCAGTATCCCAATAATAAAAGCCGATAAATTACTTGTTTTTCTTTCTTTACGAATTCCGTAAGTACCATCAAGTGGATGTAGCCAGTAATAACCTAAATATCTTACTTCTCGAATTAGTTTAAAAGAAATCACTTTATTCCAAGCTGCTCTTATTTTTTTACCACCGTTTGTTTTTACCAATAACTGTTTGATTATTTTAAATAGGATTGCTAGTACAATTAGGAATCCCACCACTTGAATAATGTGTTCACGGATCCAAACGTTTCGAACTTCCCAAAAAGCATCTGAATATCCATTTTTATTTTTTGCTCTTCTAAAAGAAGTCATTGCCTTTGGATAATCTTCTTCTTTATAATAAGATTCTCCTATTCCAAGATTTGCAAAATCAAATTGAGAGTTCATATTTAAAACATCTGTCCACGGTTCTTTACTTTCGACATAACGACCATTTTGATATAAGTCTAAAGCCTGGTGTAGCGTATTGGTAAATTCCGTTGGGCGAAAAACTTGGATCTCATTTTTCTTCTCATCAAGTGTGTAGATCGTATCTGATGAGTCAACTAAAATTGCGGCTCCTTTTCCTAAAAGGCCCCGTCTTTGTTTTCCATCGTCTTTACCAGCCAACATAAAAAGAAATTCTCCTTCACTGGTATACTCATAGATATAACCGTCTTCGCCTAAAACAAAGATATTTTCGAGCTCTCCCACTGCAATACTACTCGGAAAGTACATATAATTATCTTTTAATAAATTCGTCCCCCCCATGTTCAATTTTTTTATTACGTTTTTTGAATTCTCATTAGGTGTAATAGTGTAAATGAGTCCTCGGTCATCAATAGTGACATTAGCTGCGCTATCTGGTGTGGTATTTAGCATTTTGTCTAATTGTTCTTCTGAAAATATCATTTTCCGAAAAGAAGTCAATAAACTATTCGAAGTAGCATTGGGAGCAAAATAACCAAGAAACTCCCCTTCAACATCCTTATTCAACATGATTAAGCCATTGTTATTTCCTCTTGATAAAGCATAAACATTCCCTCGCTTGTCTACCGTTAATTTTGTAGGTGAAAAAGGAGCTGTTTCCCCAAAGGAAAGTGCTGTCGGTTTCTCGAAAGTATGGATAAGTTGATCTTCTTTATCAAATAAAAATATCT
>DXDB01000146.1 GCA_019115705.1 Candidatus Tetragenococcus pullicola
AAGGCATGGAAGCCATTCGAGGATTATATAAGAAAACCCGAAAAGAAGGTACTCTCTTCGGGTTTTCGGTCTGTACTGAAATCAAGGTATTATTGGGAATCCCAGCTTAAATCATAGATACCGTAAGGGATTTTATTCTTTATTTAAAACTTTGCAACAGAACCATTTCAACCAACATTCTTTCTTATAGTTTATTATCTAATAAATTTATTTCATCTATAATCAAATCTAAAGCTAAATCATCTGTTATTTTTTTTTTAATACTTCTTTGCTTCACTATATCTGCCTAACTTTACTAGATATTTAACACCCAAAGCTTCCAAAATTTGTTCATCTTTTTGTGACGAAACTTTCACTTGATCAACATCCAACGCATTTACATCAAAAATAAATGATCTAAAAATATCTTCAATACAAGCATTTATTCTATTTAGTTGATTAGAATATTCATATGCAATTAAATTAACATTATTAGGCATTTTTATTCTACAAAATGATATTAAATTTTTCGCCTCAATAAATCTATTCTGGTTTATATAATAAACTATCAACTTCTCCATAATTTGATAAACATATTCATGTTTTTGCAAATTAGAATCATTAAGGTGAATTAATTATTACTAACAAAAAATCAATTAGACAAATACCATATCAAAATAGTTATTATTAAACACAATAATACTATAAGGATAGACAATATTTTCCTTTTTGAACTATCTTCAAAACTTTTCTTTTCTGGTCTGTAAGTAGGATTTACTACTTTTGCGTTGTAATCCATTGTACTTCCCAAATATACTTCTGAAGGAATTAAAAAAAATAACAAAATTCCATAAAAAATAATTATCAATATGGGCAAATCAATATTAACTAAAAAAGAAGTTATATAGCTTAAAACCAAAGGAATAGTAACATAAAATATATTTTTTATTAGATATTTTTTCATAGCATAACCTCAAATTCAGCAACTACTTTGTCCATCTTGTATGCATTGGGATACAAAATCCACCAGCTTTATGATAGCCTCCTGCAGTCCACCCACCTTTTTTCCAATAAAATCCTGGTTGACACTCTATAGAATCCCACTCTCTAGCACTGGCTTCTGTAGTTGAACTTAAAGCTACTGAGATAAAAGAAACTCCTAAAATTAGAACTAATAACTTTTTCATAACTATTACCTCACCTTTTTTTAATTTTTTATTCATTTTAATCCAACTATTTTTATATGTCAATAATTTGTCAATTAAATTTTTTTCTATTACTTGTTCTTCAAACAGTTGCAAATCCACCAATATAAAAATCAAAAATATTGACCTTTTTTACTTTTATGCTATACTAAAAGTGCGAAATGTGATGATTTCGAACAGCATTACAACACGAACGCCCAACCTATTCCAGTAGGTTGGGCGTTTTTTTGCTTGTTGCGACTGCAAGCACGTGGGTTAGTCAGCAACTGCTTTTTTAGTTGTCGTCTCGATTATCTAACCAATGTTCGACTAGAATGGTTACTAGCGCCACAAAAAGTGGGGCGACAACCAATGTGATGATTTCTTTAAACATTACAACACCCCCTTTCGGGGCAGTTGCCTTAATTATTGTACTTCATTTTCTATATTTACACCATAAAAAACAAAAATATTGACCTTTTTTACTTTTATACTATACTGAAAGTGCGAAATGTTATAATTTGAAAGCATTAAAAAAAACACCTCCCTAACTGCGACGAAAGGGAGGTGTTTTTTTTGTACTAGTTGCGACAGCTAGTACTCAAGTTAGAAAACAACTTGCGTTTATTTATCGTCTTTGTCTTTCTTTTCTAACCAATAAGAAAAGAGCTTAAAGACTACTATTCCTCATTTAAATCTTTCATATCTTCCATTCCATTATCCAATATTTTAGATTTTTCCTCTTTCACATCTTTTACTGATTGCTCGGTTCTGTTGCAAAGTTTTTCAATAAAGTTAATTTAGTGTAAAATCTAAATAAAATGACTTTGGAGGAACGAAGGGATGAACCATTTTAAAGGCAAACAATTTCAAAAAGATGTGATCATTGTAGCCGTTGGCTATTATCTTCGTTACAATCTCAGCTATCGAGAAGTGCAAGAAATTTTGTATGATCGTGGGATTGAAGTCTGCCATACGACCATTTATCGTTGGGTTCAAGAATATGGAAGAGTCCTCTATCAGATTTGGAAAAAGAAAAATAGACAGTCCTTTTATTCGTGGAAAATGGATGAAACCTACATTAAAATCAAAGGGAAGTGGCATTATTTGTATCGAGCAATCGATGCAGATGGCTTAACTTTGGATATCTGGCTACGGAAAAAGCGCAATGCACAAGCAGCGTATGCGTTTCTAAAAAGATTGTTCAAACAGTTTAGAGAACCAAAGGTTCTAGTGACAGATAAAGCACCGTCGATTGCATGTGCTTTCAAAAAGCTACAAAATCATGGCTTTTATCAGCAGACAGAGCATCGAACAGTGAAATACTTGAATAATCTGATTGAACAAGACCATCGTCCAATAAAGCGTCGCAACAAATTTTATCAGAGCTTACGTACTGCCTCAACCACGATTAAAGGCATGGAAGCGATTCGAGGTTTATATAAGAAAAGCCGAAAAGAAGGAACTCTTTTTGGCTTTTCAGTCTGCATAGAAATTAAAGTGCTTTTGGGAATTCCTGCATAAATTATAGAATTATTAGGAAAGATTATTTTTATTTTAAACTTTGCAACAGAACC
>DXDB01000147.1 GCA_019115705.1 Candidatus Tetragenococcus pullicola
ACGGTACACTTGGCTACGAGACACCGGTTGGTTACCGTAACCAGAGATTGGCGCAGCGAATCCTTGATAATGAGCTCGGATGTGCTAACGCTAGCGAGGCAGTCTAACTTTAACTGTTAGCTCCTGCCGAACATCGTCACATCCGAGGAGGCTCATTGTCAAGGACAATCGGAATAGCATACGGAAAGAAGTTCTGCACCTTATAAAATTTGTCAAAAAAACTGTTGCCATTCCAAATACTTTCTACTATTTTTAGCTCCACTATAGAGCTAATCGATTCTAAATGACCTTAGAATCATCATATGAACACTAAATACTGTACTATTTTCCAGATTCTCTATAAATTCTTTCACTCAACTTAAATTAATACCCAAAATTTCTTCTTTGCTAGAACAATATATAATTATACTTCTATTAACCATATGAGTGGAATTACTCACTTCTTTCAAAAGTTGTTTATTAAGTTATCTGAAATTTTTGTTCATTTATGTATCTTTATTTTGAAAAAAAGTAATCTTTAGATAAACTTGTTAGATAAAAAAAAAACTGCTCTAACGAGCAGTCCTAAAAATGGAAATATGGCTAGATAATACTCAATCATATAACACACAAAAAAGATGAAATATGATACAAAAAAGTGTATCAAAAACCTTGCAAAATAACAAGTCTATAGAAAATATGTTCAAAATCCACAAAAACAATTCATTAAGATTAATCATCACAATTCTTTTACTTATATCTGTTGGTATAGACACTATTTAGCAGCATGTACAATTATGTGGAAATTTATCACACTATATTACTACCTAGTTTCAATTGGCATCATATCTCTATTTTCCACACTTAAAATAAATTACTTTACTTCTTGTATTTGAAACGCTACAAATAGTCTTATTGTTTCTCTAAGTATTTTATTAAATATTTTTTCTTTACTTGTTTCACATATCCTGCCTCTTTACTAAATGTTCAATTTGAGTTTACCCTAAATAGACACTGGCATAACATTGAAAAATCTGGTTTTCTAATGTATGATTAGGGTGTATTTTAAAAAGTTGCAGAAAGTAGGTAAACATTTTGAAAGTTGCATACATACGTGTCTCATCGATCGATCAAAATGAACAACGGCAAATTGAAGAAATGAAAAAGTTCGGTGCAGAAAAAATTTTTATTGAGAAACAATCTGGAGCAACGATTACTCATCGACCAATTTTCCAGGAAGCTTTAGAATTTGTCCGAGAACAAGATATTTTTATCGTGGAAGCCATCGACCGACTTGGAAGAAATTATGATGAGATTATTGAATCGGTCAATTACCTTAAAAAGAAAAATGTGCAGCTAATCATCACTAGTTTACCAATCATGGCTGAAGCAATTGGAAATCCTCTCCTGGATAAATTCATCAAAGACTTAATCATTCAAATCTTGGCTATGATTGCCGAACAGGAACGTACAGAATCTAAACGACGCCAGGCACAAGGGATTAAGATTGCTAAGGCTAATGGTGTTTACAAAGGACGTCCTAAACTCTATAGTGCGGACGCAAAAGATCCACAACGTCGCCTTGTTTATAAAAACATCGTTGAGGATCTTGAGAATGGGATTGCTATTTCAAAAATTTCCAAAGAGTACAATGTTACGAGACAAACAATCTACCGTATAAAAAAAGAAATCTGAATCTATCTTCTAGATATTCAGGGCTAGTAATCACATTAGTTGTCACTAACCCATACATTTAGAGTCACAACAAATAAAAAAACCAAACCTATACGCAGTAGGTTTGGCTTTCGTGATATTTGTAAGTAATAATCTATTTTCACAAATAAACAATATAAAGAATATAAGGTAAATCGGAAAGCTGATTATAGAAAAAAGAAAATTCAATTCTTTGAAATATCAAAGTAAATATGATATTCTCTTATTAGATATAGGAATGATATTTCGCTATATCGAGCCTCGCGGATGTACTCTGGCGAGTTTTTTTATTTAAAGGTTGATTTTTCTTTTTAGTTTGCTATAATAATTTTAGATACAGGAATGATATTTCGCTGTATCGAGCCTCGCGGATGATATCTGGCGAGTTTTTTTTTGCTTTCTTTCAATAGTTTAAATAATTAATTGTTTTATAACGTAATTTTTTATCTAAAATGGACTTAAAATCTATAATTTCTTCATCTGGAAACTTCAAATTGATAAAATCACCAGATTTCAAATCACTTTCATCAGAAACTAACCCCATTTTTTTATATTCTTCAAATCGTGTTTCTCCAGATATCATAGAACACAACATGTCAACTAGTTCCAAGCCACAATGGTTAGGTATTAAATCATGGCCTACTTCTTCTTTTCTAATAAATCTTATTTCATCTAATATTTCTACCGCATGTTTTTCTCTGACATTATCACTACCAACAGTAATCGTATGATTATATGCTCTTTTTAAATCTGTACGAGCATCAAACTCTTTTCCGTCAGCATCGAATCTTAACTTGGTGTATATTTTTTTGGGTAATTCTTCATCTAAATATAACCCATTAGGAATCTCTTTCCCTACAATTTCTTGCTTCAATAAAGATAACAGCAATGAATCTAAATGTTTTCTCATACTCACATAAGGTACTGCATTTAATAATCTAGGCGCAACATTTCTACTTAGTTTTTTTAAAGAACTTTTATCTATTTTATCTATTTTGTTTCTTCTTACTAAATACTGCTTTTTCTCCCATATAAAATCTGTATGAACAATAAAAAACTTTGCTTCATCTAACATAGCCTTAAGTTCTCTAAAAAAATCTTTCAATTTTTCAACGGAAAATTCTCCATCAATTAGAAAATTTGAATAACCAATATTCTCAGGGGTTCTCGCTTCAGGATTAATTAATTTCTTATATTCAACAAAATGCATGGCCTTTTTACCATCCATGTTGTACTTTTTCCTAAATTCTGACCATTTTATTTCAAAGTCACTTTGATAGTATTCTTTTTCAAACGTTAGACTAGTAATAGAATATTCTTGCATATCAAAATCAGCATTTTCTTTTTTCAAAAGATCTGTTAAAAAATTTCTTTTACATTCATCAAGATACGTATAATATAAGGTATCTTCAGCCAAACCAATTACCTCCATTTGCTTATTCTTTACAATTATACATCAAATAACAAACAAAACCATATGTATCCTTTAGTATTTATGGTTCTGTTGCAAAGTTTTAAATCTACTATCAAATAAGGTAGAATAATAGAAAAAGATAGCAGGAGGAATGACGATGAATCATTTTAAAGGAAAGCAATTTCAGCAGGATGTGATTATTGTAGCCGT
>DXDB01000148.1 GCA_019115705.1 Candidatus Tetragenococcus pullicola
AAGTGCCAGAAAGCTAGAAAGGAGCACAAAAAATGGATGCTATTGAATCAATTATTCAAACCATCAATCAAGAAGCAAAAACCGAACGTGATCGTTATTTTGTAGAACAAAAAGATCAAACGGATCATAGCTTTGCACAAAAAGAAAAGAAAAAGCAGACAAAATGGGCCGAAAAAAAAGAAAGGCAATTAAAAAAATTGGACAAATCCTTTCAACAAGAGAAACAAAGCCTAACAAATCAAGCAAAAGCCAAACGCAATTTTTATAAGCAACAATTATTAGAAGAAACGTTTGATGAAGCATTGGAAACAATGAACCGTTGGGATGAAGAAACCACCCGAGACTTTTTCTTAACAGCTCTTGCTAATTTTTCAAAAGATACCAAGATTTCTGTACAAGTAGGAAATAAAATGGCAGAAGGCATTTTATCTACCCAATGGCTAGAAAAAATTTCGCAAACCAACGGAATTAAACTTCAATTGACTGAAAAAAGTTCTTCTGTTTCTTATGGATTTCTTCTTCTTGTAGGAGGCGTTCAATATAACTTTTCTTATCAAGCATTAGTAGAAGAACAAAAGAAGAAAAAGGGTCGCATGTACTTCGATTTATTATTTGACAATAAAGAGGTGTTGTAAATTGAAAGACACATTTCATACCGTCAACCCCATTATTCGTATCAAAGAAAATGAGTTATTGACCGAAGAAACGTTTGAAGCCATGATACAAGCAAACTCTTTTGAAGAAATTCAAACGCTATTGAAAAATACCATCTATGAAAAATATTTGACTGACAATTTTCAGTTTCGTTTTGAAAGCATCTTAGAAAAAACGATGACAGAAACTTATCAAGAGTTACTTGACATTGTTTCAAATCCAGACATTATCTGGTTATATACCATGAAGTATACGTTTCACAATCTTAAAGTTTTGACCAAAGCGGAAAAATTAGGGCAAAATTATGATTACTTATTTATTCCGGATGGTTTTTATTCCTTGGTAGATGTAAAAAGTGCTGTTCAAACAGGTGTATCTGGCGTGCTTCCTGCTACCGTTTTAAAAGCAATTCAAGACGTGGAAGATTATTTTACAGAATCATCCATTATCCAAGGAATCGATGTGATTTATGATAGACGTTATCTAAAAGAACAACGTCGTTTAGCTGAAACAATCAAGGACCCTGTTTTATTAGAAGCCGTTCTTTTATCTATTGATTTTTCAAACATTGTGACTATGGCACGATGTCTTTTGCAAAATCGCACCGTGGGATTCATGTCGACAGTTTTGTCTGAGGCAGGAGCAATCAAAAAAGAGGAGCTTCTTTCCTATGCCGAGTCATCAATGGCGACATTCATCGCTTTTTTAAAAAAAAGTTATCTAGGAGAGGCCATTGCCCCAGCTTTGAAAGAAGATACCATTGATTTTTTACAAATGGATCTTATTCAAGAAAATGAACAGACCAAGTGTTTTCAAATCGCTCAGACGCAAGCTTTTGGCCCTTTACCACTTGTGGCATTTATGAATGCTAAAGAAGTGGAGCTAACCAATTTAAGGGTATTAATTGTTGGAAAAAGAAGTGGCTTTACCAAGCAACAAATTTTTGAAAGGATGCGAAACGTATGAATTATAAAATAGGTGTGATTGGGGATAAAGAATCGGTCCTTCCTTTCAAATTATTTGGATTTACGGTCCATTTCGCAAATGAAACAAGAGAAATAAATGAAGCCTTTAATCAATTAATTGAAAAAGAGTATGGTGTCATTTATATTACCGAAAATTGTGCAAGTAAAATTATGGATCGTATTGCAAGTTATCAAAGTAAGATGATCCCAGCGATTCTTTTAATTCCAGATCATGAAGGAAGCCGCGGCATTGCCCAAAGTAGACTAGAAGAGTCGATGAGAAAAGCTGCGGGACAAAATCTATTGTAGGAGGCAAAAACGTGCAAAAAGGTAAAATCATTAAAGTTTCCGGTCCTTTGGTCATGGCCAGCCATATGGATGAAGCCAGTATTCAAGACATTTGCTATGTTGGCGAATTAGGCGTGATTGGAGAAATCATAGAAATGCGAGGCGATGTTGCTTCTATTCAAGTATACGAAGAAACAGTAAATATCGGTGCAGGGGAACCTGTTATTTCCACAGGCGAACCATTGTCGGTTGAATTAGCACCCGGGATTGTTTCACAAATGTTTGATGGGATTCAACGGCCATTAGATGTCTTGGCTCAAAAAAGTAGGAGTGCCTTCTTAAAACGTGGTATAAAAGTTGCTGCTTTGGATCATGAAAAAAGATGGTATTTTCAACCCATGTTGAATGAAGGAGACGAAGTAGAGCCAGGCGATGTATTAGGGACAGTTCAAGAAACCAATCTAATCCTTCATAAAATCATGGTCCCCAACGGATTAAAAGGAAAAATAAAAGCAATTAATTTGGGAGAATTCACCATTGACGAAACCATTTGCCTTATCAAAACTTCTCAAGGAGAAAAAGAGGTAACCATGTTGCAAAAATGGCCGGTTCGCAAATTACGACCAGTGGCTAAAAAAGAAAATCCGAATGTTCCCATGATTACAGGTCAACGAGTTATTGATACCTTTTTTCCAATTGCCAAAGGTGGGGCAGCTGCTGTTCCTGGTCCTTTTGGGGCGGGAAAAACAGTGGTGCAACACCAAATTGCTAAATGGGCTGACGTTGATTTAGTGGTCTACGTTGGCTGTGGGGAACGGGGCAACGAGATGACTGATGTTATGAATGAATTTCCAGAACTAATTGATCCCAATACAGGACAATCGTTAATGCAACGAACGATATTGATCGCAAACACCTCCAATATGCCGGTCGCAGCTCGTGAGGCTTCGATTTACACTGGTATTACAATTGCTGAGTATTTTCGTGATATGGGGTATTCCGTAGCGATTATGGCTGATTCCACGTCGCGATGGGCGGAGGCATTGCGAGAAATGTCAGGGCGCTTAGAAGAAATGCCAGGCGATGAAGGATATCCCGCTTATTTAGGTAGTCGCTTAGCTGAATATTACGAACGAGCTGGAAATGCCATAGTTTTAGGAAAGGAACAAAGAAGAGGAAGTATTACTGCCATCAGTGCTGTTTCGCCTTCTGGTGGGGATATCTCAGAACCCGTTACGCAAAATACCTTACGTGTCGTCAAAGTTTTTTGGGGATTAGATTCAAGTTTAGCGCAGCAAAGGCATTTTCCCTCGATTGATTGGCTGCAAAGTTATTCCTTATATTCCAACGAGATTGGAGAATATTTTAATCATGAACTTTCTGAAGATTGGTCTTCTATGGTTTTAACCAGTATGCAGATCTTACAAAAAGAGGCAGAATTAAATGAAATTGTACGTTTAGTTGGGGTCGACTCCCTTTCCGCAAAAGACCAATTTAGCTTAGAAATAGCCAAAGAACTGCGAGAAGACTTCTTGCAACAAAATGCCTTTGATGAAGTGGATACCTTCACTTCAATGAAAAAACAATATGATATGTTGGCTGCTATTTTAACTTTGTATCACGAGGGGTTAAAAGCCATTGATTATGGTAGCTATTTGGAAGAGTTGATGACAGGTACTATCCAAAGTCGTGAAAAAATCGCTCGGATGAAATATATTTCAGAAGCTGAGGAAAGTGAAATTTCTGATTTGAAGAGTGAAATCCAAGCAACGATAAAAGAAATTTTACAAAAAGGAGACCTTATCCATGATCAAAGAGTATAAAACAATCGAAGAAGTCGTTGGTCCTTTAATGCTCGTTGATTCAGTTCAAGGGGTCAAATATGAAGAATTGATTGAAGTTCGGTTGCAAAACGGCGAAACCAGACAAGGGCAAGTATTAGAAGTACAAGAGGACAAAGCGCTCGTTCAAATTTTTGAAGGAACGGCTGGCATCAATCCAAAAGAGTCCGTCGTGCGTTTTTTAGGACACCCACTTGAATTTGGTTTGTCAGAAGATATCATTGGGCGAGAATTTGATGGCTTGGGAAGAGTTCGCGATAACGGCAATGCTATTTTTGCTGAAAGGACGCTACCAATCGATGGGGAAGTCATCAATCCTGTTTCTAGAGATTATCCTGATGAATTTATCCAAACAGGTATTTCAACGATCGACCATCTAAACACTTTAGTACGTGGACAAAAGCTACCAATTTTTTCAGCTTCAGGATTGCCTCATAAAGAATTAGCAGCCCAAATTGCACGACAAGCCACGGTTTTAAATACAGAAGATGATTTTGCAGTCGTCTTTGCTGGAATAGGAATTACTTTTGAAGAGGCCGAATTTTTTATGGAAGACTTTCGAAAAACTGGCGCCATCGACCGTTCCGTCGTTTTTATGAATCTAGCGAGCGATCCAGCCATTGAACGAATTGCTACCCCTAAAATGGCTTTGACAGCGGCTGAGTATTTAGCGTATGAAAAAGGCATGCATGTCTTAGTCATCCTAACAGATATGACCAATTATTGTGAGGCTTTACGAGAGATTTCAGCTTCAAGAAGAGAGGTTCCAGGACGTCGTGGCTATCCAGGATATTTATATACAGATCTTGCCACCTTGTATGAACGTGCAGGTCGCATCAAAGGATTCCAAGGTTCTGTGACGCAACTGCCCATATTGACGATGCCTGAAGATGATAAAACACATCCCATCCCAGATCTTACGGGCTATATTACGGAAGGTCAAATTATCTTATCCCGTGATTTATATAAAAACGGCATTCAACCACCGATTGATGTCTTGCCGTCTTTATCACGACTAAAAGATAAAGGAACCGGAAAAAACAAGACACGTGAAGATCATGCAGCTACCATGAATCAATTGTTTGCTGCTTATGCTAGAGGAAAACAAGCCAAAGAGTTAGCGGTTGTCCTGGGAGAAGAGGCCCTTTCAGAAAGTGACAAACGATTTGCAGATTTTACTGAACAATTTGAAAAGCGTTACGTCAATCAAGGAAATCAAACCAACCGTAGCATTGAAGAAACCTTGGATTTAGCTTGGGAATTATTGGATATTTTACCTCGAATCGAACTCAAACGAATCAAAGATGAGATGATTGATTCCTATTTGCCTAATAAGAAGTAGTAAAGCTTTCCAAGCTAGCCACTTTCAAAAAGGAGGATTTTCATGGCGACAAAAGAAGTGCTTGCCACAAGAGTTGAGTTGACGCACCTATCCAAGCAATTGACCACGGCAAAAAAAGGTCACAAGTTATTAAAAGATAAACAAGATGAATTGATGCGACAATTTATTCAGTTGATTAAACAAAATAATCACTTACGTAAAGAAGTAGAAGAAGAGATGCATCAGGCGATGAAATCCTTTCGTCTCGCAAATGCTACTTTAAATGAAAAATTCATTGAAGAATTATTTATTGTACCTGCCGCTCAAGTTTCTTTAGATATTTCAAAAAAGAACATCATGAGTGTACCTGTGCCCATTATGAACTTTCAATACGATGCAAGTTATTTTGAATCACCCGTAGAGTATGGTTTTTTAAATTCAAACGTGCCACTGGACCAATCAATTACGGGCTTTACCAATTGTTTACCTAAACTTTTGGAGTTGACAGAAGTCGAAAAAACGTGCCAACTACTCGCAAGTGAAATTGAAAAATCGCGTCGTCGAGTGAATGCTTTAGAATACTTCACCATTCCCGAATTAGAAGAGTCCATCGCTTTTATCAAAATGAAATTGGAAGAAGACGAGAGAGCTCGTGTCAATCGAATGATCAAAATAAAAAATCGTTCGTGATATTAGTGTTTTTGATCGCTAGAAAAAATTTCCCAATTTATTGATAATGAAACCAAATAATCGCAAATTATAGCACATCATTCTTTTTAAGAAGGTGTGCTATAATTTATTTAGAAATAAAACAGCAAATGAGGGGTGAGGATGAAGTATTTCGAAAAGAAGTCGGGTTTTTTCCAATCCAAAAAATGTCAACAATTTTTATTCCTAGCTATCTTTAGTCTTTATTTTATCTTTTTGTTTTTAGATTTTTTCAAACAAGCATTTACAATTAGCAATTGGATAAAGTGGGGTTGCATCTGGCTTATTGCAATTTTACAAACGACATATCGGCAGACACCGATGGCTTGGCGTTTAGCTGCCTGGCTCACGGTCTTTTGTGACTATTCACTGTTATTTAATTTTGGAATACCGCTGGGGCTTATTTGTTTTTGCTTGGTTCATCTTTTACGTATTTATACACTTGAAAAAAAGTATCTCAATATCTGCTTACAAGTAAGTCTGTTTTTTCTTATTATTGGTCTGATTTTCAAAATCTTCTTTTGGGGAATTCTTTTAGACTATACTTTTTTGTTATTTTTCACGGCGTTTCTTATCAAACGGAAAGAAAATAAGCGACTGATTTGGGGTTATTTTCTTTTTATCGCTTGTGATTTTTGTGTATTATTGGCGAATTTCCCTATAAATTCAACAGTAAATGCGGCCATTTTATCTTGGCTTTTTTATCTTCCTTCTCAATTTCTTTTGGTTACAGATAAAAAAACTAAAATAAGCTTTTAAAAAAACGAATCTATGTTCTAAAATGGAATCAGTGAAAGTGGGGGAAATTATTGAAAACATCACTAACATTACAAATGGAAGAAACACTTTATTACCATTGTCGTGAAAAAGGGGAAATTGTGGTCGAAGAAGTAACGATGCCTGATGATTTTGGAATTGTTGATACATTAAGCTGTCGATTGGATTTACAAAAGCAATTTATTTGGAATTGTTATGAACTAAAGGTAAGTAAGGCTGATTTTCATTCTCAAGCCAAACTATCTTTTATTGGTCATTATAATTATTTTGTTTTACCTGAAAAACTCTATTTAACCGTCCAAAATGAGATTCCTAAAACGATTGGTGTCCTCGTTTTTCATCCTTATTTGACAGAAGAAATGGAAGTTCCTGGTTTTTTTACTAGTGAGAAAAAACCACAACGACAAGAATTGCAAGTAAATGAAGCTGAATTGTTGTACCGCTTACTAACGGCGCAAGCACGAGAAGTAGGCAAGGCAAAACGTACCGCTCGAGGATTACGCGTCTTTGGAACCAGACAATTATACGAAGAGCTGAAAAAACGCCAACCTGACTATGACTTATTTGGAGGTGCTACAAATTATTACGATCGTTTTATTGAAGAAAGTCAAGTACAAGCGGTGGAAGCACTAAAAGAAGAATTGGAAGCTACCCGACATGCTTATTTATCATTAGAAAAACGTTTTTTGGAGGAAAAGTGATGTATTATCCTTATTTTCGCGGCAAACAGTACGATTTATTAGCCATCAAAAGCCTGTTAGAAGAAAACCGTTTGTCGCAAAAGGTTTGCCCTATTATTGAACCTATCAAGGATTCGAGAACTTTTCAATCCTTTTTAAAAATAAATGAAAAAAGAAAACATCCTATTTATGTGATAGACAATCCACAAACCGGGCAATTTTTAACAGAAAGTGGCTTGCTTCCTTATAAAAATCGACTGAGTCATACTGCTCATATTGTCGATCAGTCATTAGATGTGATTGAAGAAAAATCGGATCTTTGGATTGTTCAACAAGCGTCTCCTGTTTTAGTAAGTGACTGGAAGGAAGTGACACAAAAGGTTGTAGTTCCTTTTGAATTTCGCCTCCTTGAAAAAATTCCCGGAGATAAAATTCTATCAGAAGATCCTTTCACTCGCTTACCAAAGACAAGCTTTTATCAAGAAAACTCCGATGAGTTCTTTTCAGATTCACAAAATACTTTTCGTAAACGTGGATTTTCTGGCTTTAGTGATTTTTCGATTGATAGTCGGACCTATTACGAAAAGGGCTACCCATCACCCATATTAAGTTTACACTTGGTCTATTTTAAAGAGAACACACTGCGAATTCATCACTTTCTGTCACCTGAAGAAGCTAGCTCTCAATCAGAAAAATTCTTTTTCTTAATGGAAGAAATCTCTAAATGGACCGATACGCTTTGTGGTAAGGAAGTGACAGTAGGTCTATCTCTTTTATTAAAAGCTTTTGATAATCAGCATTTTCCAGGTATGGGGATTATGCGAAAAGCTAGTGTCATGCACCATCTAGAGCTGATGAGCCGTTTTTTGGACCAGCAAACAGAATAACCACTTTTAAACCATAATTTCTTTCGCATGATTTGTCAGTTACAATTTTTAGTCCTTTTTAGTGTCAGCAAATTCCTTTTGTTGCCGTTTTAATTATGTTAGACTGAAATTGTGAGGAAAAACGATTCCATTAAAGAGGTGAACTGTTTTCATTGTTGAACACTTTGTTTCTTAGAAAAAAGTCAAGTCATTAGTAAATGAGAAAGAAGTGAAAAAAAGAGCATGCTCAAAAAAAGAATATCTGTCGTCCTATTCAGTTCTGTAGTTTTTTTGCTAGTACTTTCTGCTTGTTCTTCAGTCAATGAGTCAACAAGTTCTGAAACACAGATGAGTTCAAGTACTATGTCACTAACAGAAAGTACCTCTGAGTCAACTGATTCAAAGGACAGCATGGACGAGATGATGATGGAGCATAATCGTAACGAAGCTGAACCTATCGACATGAGCGATGCCAAAGACCCTAAGTTTCCCGTTGGCAGTCAAGCGTTAATCACAAGTGATCATATGGAAATGATGGAAAATACAGTAGCAACGATCAAAGGGGCTTATGATACTACCCTTTATCAAGTAACCTTCACGCCAGAGGGCATGGATGAACCAATGAAAGATCATAAGTGGATCGTCACAGAAGAAATAGAAGAAAAAGAGTTTGAAGATGGAGATGAGGTGACTCTTTTAGCCGATCATATGACAGGCATGGAAAATCAAAAAGCCATCATTACAGGCAGCCAAGCAGGACCTGCTTATATGGTTGATTTCAAACCAAATGATGGCAGTGAAGCCTTTGTGAATCATAAATGGTTAGCTGAAGACGAACTGAGTCCAGAAATGAATGATTAAATCTGAGGATAATATTTGAAAAGAACTGTACAAAACTATAGGAGGAGAAACACAATGAAATCTTTTGATAAATTGTTTTATGATGGAAAATGGCAAACAACGAATTCGACTGAGTATTCTGAAGTGATCAACTCCGCAACAGAAGAACCTTTTGCAAAAGTGGTAAAAGCTACTCATGAAGATGTAGATTGTGCTGTTGCAAGCGCAAAATCTGCTTTTACAAAATGGAATGAACGAGATCCTAAAGAACGTGCCGAATATATTCAAAAAATATTGACTGGAATTGAAGAAAGAAGAACAGAAATCGAAGAAACAATTATTCAAGAGCTAGGCGTATCTCGTCAGTTTGTCAGTAAAGGGCAAGTTGATTTATCAATCAATGAAATAAAAGCAACATTAGAAGAATTTGAAGATTTTTCTTTTGAAGAAGAATTAGACAATGCGACGATTATTAAAGAAGGTTTCGGAGTGGTGGCTTGTGTGACGCCTTGGAACTTTCCTTTAAATCAAATTCAACGAAAAATTACACCCGCTTTACTTGCTGGAAATACTGTAGTAGTCAACCCAGCCTCAAACACACCATTAACGGCTATTTTATATGCAGAAATTATTGAAGCAGCTGGCTTACCAAAAGGTGTCTTCAATTTAATTACCGGAAGTGGTAGTGATACCGGCGACTATTTAACAAAACATCCCGATGTGTCAGTTGTTTCATTTACAGGATCGACTTCTGTCGGCAAAGGCCTTTATGAAAATGCAGCGACAACGGTTAAAAAAATTGTTTTGGAATTAGGTGGGAAATCTCCAATGATTTATCTTAAAGGCGGCGATCTTCAAATGGCTGTAGAAGCCGCTGCAAGTACGGTTTTAGATAACCAAGGACAGACTTGCTCGGCCCTTTCGAGACTACTGGTTCCTAAAGATGACTTAGAAGAAACCAAGCATATTATTAAAAAGTATTATCAAGATATCGTAATTGGCGATCCAACACAAAAAGAAACACGAGTTGGGCCGATGGTTTCAAAAGATCAAATGGAACGTGTCTTAAATTATATTCAAAAAGGCACTGAAGAAGGGGCACAAGTGTTAGTTGGTGGGCACCGTTTACCAGACAAAGGGTATTTTGTGGAACCAACTGTATTTGTCAATGTTGATAATCAGATGACGATTGCTCAAGAAGAAATTTTTGGCCCAGTCTTAGTGGTCATTACTTATGATAGTGTAGAAGAAGCCATTCAAATCGCTAATGATACGATTTATGGTTTGTCTGGAGCCGTGGTCGGCCCACAAGAAGAAGCTATTGCCGTTGCTAAAAAAATCCGAACCGGAAACGTAACCGTTAATGGCGGTGATCGTAGTGCAAAAGCTCCATTTGGTGGTTACAAACAATCAGGAATTGGTCGAGAAAATGGCTTGTTTGGCTTAGAAGATTATTTGGAAGTCAAAGCCATCTTTAAATAAATCCCTTGGTAAAAAATCAAAGAGGACAAGCTTAGACGGAAAACGTTGCAGAAAGATAAGAACACTAAATTTTTAAATTTTTTTAGCGACAAAATGATTGACGACTAAAAACACCAAAGACACAAGATGTATGTGCTTTGGTGTTTTTTTAGGTCAAAAATTTAGTTGAATCTTTTCAATAGATTGTCTAAAATAGAAAAAAAGAGGTTTGATATGGAGGTTTTCTAATGAAATTAACCGTTCCTTTAATACCACAACGTCCTGAGATGCCAACAGGTTGTGAAATTGCCGCTTGCGCTATGTTAATCCAAAGTGCCGGTGTTGCCATTGATAAAGTTGCTTTAGCAAAAGAAATCCCTTATTCTGATTCAGACTGTAACCAGGGGTTTGTGGGAAATCCTTTTACAGAAGATGGGCAAAGTATTTACCCACCAGCCTTACTGGAAACGATGCGAAACTATGTCGGAAGTGCTGTTGATTTGTCTGGGCGTTCAATCAATGAACTTAAAACCTGGTTAAAAGATACCCACCATCCCATTGAAATCTGGTTAGGACCGATTTATGATTTTGGAATTCATGCACTTGTTCTCATTGGTTATGAAAAAGGCCAGCTGATTTTTAATGATTGTTGGATGGAAACTGAAATACATTTATCCGACGTTGAATTTCTCCCACTATGGGAAAATAAAGGCCGGCTAGCTTTAAGTTATTAAAAGGAAACAATCGATTGTTTCCTTTTCTATTTTAAAGAAGGGATTTCTTTTGATTCAACTGTTCGCTAGTAATGAACATAGCCAAAGTAAAGAAAAGTAAATAAAAAGGGTAAAGACTGATTGAAAAGTATCTGGCTAATAATCCGAATAACGGTGGCATAAAGGTGGTTCCTATATATGCAGCAGCCATTTGAATCCCAATCACAGCTTGGGAGTTTTCAGCTCCAAAATTAGCTGGTGTGGCATGGATAATCGATGGATAAATCGGAGCACAACCAAGGCCTATGGTAATCAAGCCTGCTAATGCGATCGTTGTTGTCACACCAGGTATCATAAGCATCAGAATTCCCACCATCAAAATGGCAATTCCCAAACGAATCATTTGTTTATCCCCTAAGTAATCGGCAATAAAGCCAGAAATAAAGCGGCCTAAAGTAATTCCTAGGAAAAAGAAAGACGCAAATCGAGCCGCAATATCAGGATCTATATTTTTTGCTTGTACCAGAAAACTACTAGCCCATAAACCAGTTGTTTGTTCAACTGCTTGGTAAGAGAAAAAAGCAATGAGCAAAAAACTAATATTGGGTAATTGCAAGACGTCACTTAGTCGAAGCTGTTGGGTGTTCTGCTGACTAACTTCTTTGCCATGTTTTTGTTTCTTCCACAAAGGAAGGGTTACAAATAAGACAATGGTCAAAATCAATTGAATAACTCCAACCGCACGATACCCACTTTGCCAACTATTGGTCTGCATCAGAAAATGGCTCATAATATAAGGGCTAATGGCGGCTCCGACACCCCAAAAACAATGCAACCAACTCATATGACGAGAAGCGTAGTGCAAAGCTACGTAATTATTTAAAGCAGCATCGACAGCTCCTGCTCCTAAGCCATAAGGAATTGCCCAAAAGAGTAAAGAGATGAATTGATGAGAAATAGAGAATCCAACTAATGCAATGGCAGTCATCAATACACTGATAGCTGTAACCAGACCTGTTCCAAGTTTTTTGGTCAGTCTATCTGAAAAGACACTTGAAAGGATCGTTCCCAAAGAGATGGTCATTGTAATAGCGCCCGCATAAGAAACTGGGACATTCAAATCATGGTGCATGACTGGCCAAGCAGAACCAATGAGCGAATCTGGCAAGCCCAGACTAATAAAAGCAATATAGATAATAGCTAATAATACTGAATACATAGATACACTCCTTTATTTTACTCTTTCATAGCGTATGGGAAATCCTAGTAAAAGTCAATGATTCCAATGCAAGTTAGTTGTCTAATTTTTAAAACAGACGTACTATTAAGAGGTAATGTAAAAATTAAATTACCTATGAAAAGGGGACACGTCTATGTCTAATCAAAAAATTGACGGTTGGGTCGCAGGTCTTAAAGTTTTAGAAGACTGGGGAGTCCAAAATGTTTTTGGAATTCCTGCTGGTTCTTTAAACTCATTAATGGATGCGTTTGAAAAGGAACAAAAAAATATTGATTTCATCCAAGTACGCCATGAAGAAACTGGAGCTCTGGCAGCTTCAATGTATGCTAAGTTTAGTGGAAAAATAGGGGTCTGTCTGGGGTCAGCTGGTCCTGGAGCGACACATTTATATAATGGATTGTATGATGCCAAGTTCGATCATGTACCTGTACTGGCCATTTTAGGACAACGGACTTTAGCAGAATCAAATCTCGATGCCTTTCAAGAAATGAACCAAAATCCTTTGTTTGCCGACGTAGCAGTTTATAATCGGCGAGTAGCGTATGCCGAACAATTACCCAGACTTATTGACGAAGGAATCCGTACTGCCATCGCTCGAAAAGGTGTCGCAGTGATCGAAGTGCCTGTTGATTTTGGTTGGACAGAATTGGATGTCGATAGTTGGTATTCTTCTGCTGCAGATTATCGAGACTATCCCAAAATGGGGCTCAATGAAAAAGACATTGAAGCAGCAGTTAACATTTTGTCTGAAGCCAAACGTCCCATTATTTATGCCGGAAAAGGTACACGAGGCAGTTCAGCAGATGTTGTCGCTTTGAGTAAAAAAATTAAAGCACCTGTTGCCATTACAGGAATCAATTTTGATGATTACAACTATGAATTTAATGCTTTGTTAGGTTCTGCTCACCGTGTCGGTTGGAAGCCTGCAAATGAAGCCTTTGAAGAAGCCGACGCCGTCTTATTTGCTGGTAGTAATTTCCCATTTGCTGAAGTCACTGGTAAATTTAAGCATGTGGACAAATTTATTCAAATTGATATTGATCAACAAAAAATGGGAAAACGACACTTCGCTGATGTGGCTATTTTAGGTGATGCTGGAGAAGCTATCCGCTCAATCAACGAAAAAATAGACGAAAAAGAAGACAATGGGTGGTACCAAGCCAATATTAACAATATCGCAAATTGGAAGTCTTATTTGCAAAAACTCGAACAAAAAACACAAGGACCGTTACAATTATATCAAGTGTACCATGCCATCAATCAAGTAGCTGACGAGGATGCTATTTATTCCATTGATGTTGGAAACACGACCCAAACTTCGATTCGTCATTTGCATATGAATCCTAAGAATTTATGGCGTACCTCGGAAGTCTTTGCAACAATGGGCGATGGATTACCAGGTGCTTTGGCTGCCAAATTAGCTTATCCCGATCGACAAGTTTGGGATCTAGCAGGAGATGGTGGTTTTGCCATGTCATTACAAGATATCGTGACTGCGGTCAGATATAACTTAGCTTCTATTCATGTTGTCTTTAGTAATGATCGGTTCGGCTTTATTCGCGATGAACAAGAAGATACCAATGACAATTATTATGGTGTGGATATCTCTGATGTTGATTTTGCCAAAATTGCCGAAGCTCAAGGGGCAGTTGGCTACACGGTTACTGAAATCTCACAATTAGAAGATATTTTCTCAAAAGCAAGAGAACAGGAAAAAGCAGGAAAAGTAGTGGTGATTGATGTTAAAATTACCACGGAACGACCACTTCCTGTTGAAGCGTTAAAAGTAGATCCTGCTCTTTATCCAAAAGAAGAAGTTGAAGCTTTTAAAACGCGTTATGAAGCAGAAGAATTAGAACCATTCAGTCACTATTTAAAAGAATCAGGGTTAATAGTCAAAAGCCATCAACGGTAAGTAGTGAATTTATAATAGCCGAGAATCAACCGTTTGTTTTTGGGTTCTCGGTTTTTTATTGATATCTCTGCCAAATAAACGAAGAAGGAGTGATTTAATGCGAGTTTTTCCAATCAAGGCATTTTCTGATAACTATATCTGGCTTGTAGAAGATAATAAAAACCTAATTATTGTAGATCCTGGTGAGGCAATTGGGCTACTTGATTATTTACAACAAAAAAAATTTAACCAGTTAACAATCTTATTGACGCATTTCCATGATGATCATACCGGCGGCGTTAAAGACATCCTGGCTAAATTTCCAGAAACTAGCATTTATGGACCTATTGAGACAAAACAGTTGAATACGACCACGGTGAAAGAAAATGATCAGTTTGAAGTATATGATCAAAACTTTAAAGTCTTAAAGACTAGTGGACACACAAAAGAACATATCAGTTATCTTATGGATAATCTTTTATTTTGTGGCGATGCTTTGTTTTCAGCGGGATGCGGTCGTGTCTTTACCGGCGATTATCAGGCGATGTTTGAAACAATGAAAAAGTTTCGTCACTTACAAGATGATGTGAAAGTCTATGCTGGTCATGAATATACAGAAACAAATCTGACATTTGCCCATGCAATGGCTCCAGATAATTTACAAATTAGCAAAGCGCTACAAGACGTCAAAGAACTTCGAGAAAAAGACTTACCAACTTTACCTTCAACAATCGGTAAAGAGAAACAAATTAATTTGTTTTTACAGGCTGAAAACTTAGAGGAGTTTATCAACTTAAGAAAAGCAAAAGATGACTTTTAAAAACGAAAAGCCTGCGAATTTTTTAAGAGTTCGCAGGCTTTTTCATGGTTAATTTTTTTAAATACCAGCGATCCATCGCCGAATGTGGGGAGTTTTCTAACGGATTTTCTAAAGGCTTAAACCCATATTTCTCATATAAATGACAAGCGGCAGTTAACTTTTGAGTTGTTTCTAAATAGCAACTTGTATAAAAATGACTCGCAAACTCTAAGGCAGTCTCCATTAGACGTTTAGAAATACCAAGACCTTGTACTTCTGGCAATAAGTACAGCTTTTGTAGTTCACAAATGTTTTGTTTCATGTCAAAAGGGGCAATTCCAACGCCACCAACAATTCTTCCTTGGTCTTCCACAACCCAATATTGTGCCTTTGGTATGTTATTATAATAGTTGAATAAATCATTTAGTTGAGGATCAAAATAGGCGGTTCCTGGAATATCTAATTGAAATGATTTTAAACTATCTTGTATGATGTTCTTTATTTCAAGGTTATCCTTGGGTATCATTTTTCGAATCAACATAACAGATCACTTCCTTATCGGTACTTTTTTATAGTATACAGATTTTTAGCTAAGAATGAAACCTGACTTGTTAAAAAAAGAGAGAATGATACAATAACTTCAAGGAATTATCTAAAAACGAGAGGGGAGAGCTATGTGTCTTATCATTATCGGAAACTCAGGAACAGGAAAATCAACATTTTCTACAAAATTGAAGACAGTAAGCAATTATCCTTTGTTACAATTAGATAGTCTTTGGCATACGACCGACTACTCGAAAAAAGCCAAAGAATGGTTGATTGACGAGCAGCTTTCTTTTATGAAACAAAAAAATTGGATCATTGAAGGAAATTATCAAGGAACACTTCCTATAAGAATTGCGCAAGCCGATGAAATTATTTGGCTAAAAACGACTAAATTAACGGCAGTTTCTCGCGTAATCAAACGATCTATCCAATTTCGCATAAACAAACAGTCACGACCAGAGATGCCCAGTACATTTCACGAAAAATTTGATCGTGATTACTGGGAATTTTTAAAATTTATTTGGTCTTATAATGAAAAAGAGATGGCTCAATTGATCCTTGCCAACAAAAAGCCTCATGCAAAAATTATACAACTAAAGAATAGTAAGGAAAAACAGAATTATCTTCAAAAATGGGGGAAATAGCATGTTAGACAAATCAATTCCGTATATTGAATTTGAAATGCAACGAAAAGAACAACAAAAACTGCCGGAAAGAAAGCTTCCTGAAGGATATTCTTTTACTTATTATCAACCTGGCGATGACTATGACTGGCAACTAATCGAAACTTCTGTTGGCGAATTTAACAATTTGATTGAAGCAAAAACTTATTTTCAAAAAACCTTTGCACCGTATCCTGAAGAGATTACCAAACGAATGGGATTTGTAAAAGATCCTACTGGAAAAAAGGTTGCGACTTGCACGGCTTGGTGGACAAAAGAAGGCAAGCCGCAATTTCATTGGTTGGCAGTTATGCCAGAAGCACAAAGAAAAGGAATTGCTGCCTTTCTTGCCGTAAAAATAACCAATCGACTCCACGACTTATATCCAGAGGAACCGATATTCCTTCATACCCAAACCTGGAGCCATCAAGCAATTCGTTTATACCAACGATTAGGATATGAATTTGTTCCGGGAACGAAGGATTTTGATAAAGGAAAAGAAATCCTAAAAAATCTCGGAATAGAATCGTTTAATCGGTAAAAAAATTCTTTAAGTGATTCCCAAAAAGCCAATATCAAATACTTATTTACACGACTAGAAAAAGAATTTAAAGAAAGGAAATGATCAATATGAGCGACGTTATCAAAGACTCTGTTGATGATTATTTGGCATTTCTCGATGGTGAGACTAATCGGGTAGAAACAACAACGTACACTTTTCAGGAAGCACCTGACTATAGTGGACAAGAAATTAAAGCCATTAGAGATAGAGTAGGAGCTAAGAGAGCAGTATTTGCTGATATATTAGACGTCTCTGACCGTACAGTTGAAAATGGGAAATAAACGGAGCACGACCAATTGGTGGCACCAAACGGTTGCTTCAGTTGCTGAATCAAAATCCAAATTTGATTCTGAATGAGATTGAAATAACTAGTTTGGCTATAGATTGATAATCAATTGAATATTTTAACTTGAGCATTCAAAGAAAAACTTTGAATGCTTTTTTGTTGTTCGTATTTAAAAACTTCTAAGTTATCAAGTATGCGAGTGGAGGCTGATTTATCAAGGTTATTCGATGGTCAAAAACTATGGCCATGAAGTGAGGTGATTTTTTGAAGATATTTGGTTATGCTAGGGTTTCTACACGTGTCCAAAGTTTAGATGAACAAATTTGAGAACTTATTGATAGTGGTGTTTCGAAATCAAATTTTTTTAGTGAAAAATTCACTAAGGAATGCAGTTCTAAAGTATCTATAACGTTGCAGAAACAACATGCCTATGATTTAATTCATATAAGCAAATGGCCACTTTGACAGATTTAAGTGTTAGTATGTTACAAATGATCAAGCGAAAAATAGAGGGTGAAAATTTCTATGAATGAAGATATCAGAGATGTTCAAAATATTTATTGTGGTGTGAATGAAAATACTTTGAGAAAATCTAAAGACAGAATTGTTCGATTGCGACATATTGTCGATACCGATCCAAGAGAAATGAAAATGATTGGTGCAGAATATCAAGTCAAAGTAATGCGAAACATTGCCGATATTCGTGTACTTTATTATAATCGATTTAGTTGAATATCTATTCGTTGATTAAGCCATTGTGAACAATGAAAGAAATAAACTTTGTAAACTAGTAATAATAAAATACTAATCTACAAAGTTATAAAAAAGATTTCTGTTTCTATAAAAAGTAACCTTTTATATTTGTTATTTATCCATAAGTGATTCTAGAATAGTTATTAATGTCGAGTATTCCGGATTTTTCAATAATTTAGTGACAGATTCAGATGATAAAGAAAAATCAAGCAGTAATTTATAAAAAGTGTCAATACTTTCCTTTTTTCTTCAGATAAAGACAACAAAAATACAACTTGAACAGGATGATTTCCCCAATTTATACTTTTCGGAAGTACACATACGGATACAAAAGATTCTTTTGATAGGGTATAATTGGGATGAGGAATCGCAATTAAGTTACCGATATCTGTGCTTGAAATTTTTTCTCTTTCAATAATTGAATCATAGAAATTTTCTGGCAAGTCGAGTCTTGTACTAATATTTATAACTAATTCTTTTAATAAATCCTTTTTGTTAGTTTTATGAAGATTGTTAAAAAATAAATTCTCATTAAGAATAGTATAGATATTATTCTTTTCTTCATTAATTAACAGATTATTAATGTGACGCATCTCTTCATTGGTCAGTATAGTTGGGATTTTATAAACCGATACTGGTGGAGTGATTAATAAATCTATCGTAGTTAAAACAAAATCATAGGTAGAGTAATCAAAATTCCTAGAAGAAATTTCGTCTAATACTTGAATAGTTTGAATACTTTCTTTAAAATGCTTTTGTAGCTGTAAAGATATTAATTGTGAAGTTGCTTTACCAGAGGAGCAAATAATCACAACATTTTTTCGTTCACCATTCATATGGAGCCGTTCTAGCGCTAGTACTAAATGAAGCGAGACTAAACTGATTTCATCTTCAGATAAATAATCATTTTTATCTTTTGTCGCTTGATATAATCCAATACTGGCTAGATCAAAAGCAAAAAAATATTTTTGTTTTATCTCATAAGTCATAGGATTTTTTAAGGTGGTATTATTTTCAATTCTTTCAAGCAAAGAAATGGAATGAAGGGTTACCTTAATGATTTATGATATTGACTAAAATATTTTAAACAGTTGATCTAACAACGTTTTAAGACTTTTATACGTTCACCCATTAGGTGTACAAAAAGAACCCACTCCGTGATAT
>DXDB01000149.1 GCA_019115705.1 Candidatus Tetragenococcus pullicola
ACTGCTCGATCTAAAACAGCAATAATCGTCTTTCTCAAACGTATTATTTCTTTTTTTGTCAGTGTATTTGCCGGTTGTTCAGGATGAATCTTAGCTTCCCATAAGACTTCATTGGCATAAATATTTCCTAACCCTGCCACCATTGTTTGATCCAAAAGTTGTGTTTTGATAGCTCGAGAAGAACGTGCCAACTTATTTTCGAAATCCTCTAATAAGAAAGTACTGTCCGTAGGTTCTGGTCCCAATAAGGCTACTGCTTTATAACTAATGGCCGTGTCTTTGGGAACTAACGCCATCCTTCCAAATTTTCGTACATCATGATAGGACAATTGACTACCATCTGTAAAATGAAAAACGACATGTGTATGCTTGGATTTTTTCTCCGGTGATGTTAACTGGTACTCATACTTACCTTCCATTCGCAAGTGTGAAATCAAATCCGCATCGCTCAGTTTAAAAATCAAATATTTTCCTCGTCGTTTGATTTCTAAAATTGTTTGACCAATCAAAGAGCTCTTAAAAACAGTGACATCTGGATAGTCGATGATTCGGTTCCAAAAAACATCGACTGACTGTATTTCTTTTCCTTGAATTAATTGTTCTAACCCTTTGCGAACTGTTTCTACTTCTGGCAACTCAGGCAAGAAAATCACTTCCTTTATTTTGCATCATACCATGTTGACCCCCAATTACTATCTGTTATTAGAGGTACATGTAGAGTCACGGCATTTTCCATTACTTCTTTGACCAATTGATCCAAACGGTTTAACTCTTTATTTTCCACTTCAAAAACCAATTCATCATGAACTTGAAGTAACATTTTTGCCGCTATTTTTTCTTCTTCTAACCGTCGATCTAATTCGATCATGGCTATTTTCAAAATATCTGCTGCACTGCCTTGTATAGGTGTATTAATAGCTGTCCGTTCAGCAAATGAACGAATGTTATAATTTCTCGAATTAATGTCTGGTAAGTAACGTCTTCTATGATAAAGTGTCTCTACATACCCTTTATCCTTTGCTTCACGTACAATGTCTTCCATATATTGTTTCACACCTGGATAACGATCAAAGTAGGTATCAATATAGTTTTGAGCCTCTTTACGTGTAATTCCTAAATTTTGAGAAAGTCCATAATCAGAAATACCATAAACAATTCCAAAATTAACAGCTTTGGCTTGACGACGCATATTAGCAGTCACATCTTCGGGGTTTTCGATTCCAAAAACTCGCATGGCGGTACTTGAATGAATATCTTTTCCTTCAATAAAGGCTTGTTTTAAATGTTCATCATTTGAAATATGTGCCAGTACTCTTAACTCAATTTGGGAATAATCCGAAGAATAAATCGACCAATCATTCGCTTTAGGAACAAAGGCTTGGCGGATCTTTCTTCCTTCTTCCAAACGGATAGGAATATTTTGAAGGTTTGGATCAACAGAACTTAAGCGCCCCGTTTGTGTCAATGTTTGAAGATAGCGAGTGTGCACTTTGCCATCATTATGAATAACTTTTAATAAACCTTCGACATAAGTTGATTGAATCTTGGCGATTTGACGGTACTGTAAGATATCCTCAACGATTGGCGCTTGATCACGCAACTTTTCCAAAACATCAACTGCTGTAGAGTAACCTGTTTTGGTTTTTTTGATGACAGGAAGCCCCATTTTTTCAAATAAAATAACGCCCAATTGTTTTGGTGAATTTAAATTAAACGTCTCCCCAGCTTGTTGATATATTTTATCTTCTATTTCTTTCAATCGTTGCCCAAATTCGCCTTTCATCGCCGTTAATCGCTTCGCATCTACTCGAATACCGTTTATTTCCATTTTTGCTAAAATATCGGCTAGCGGAAGTTCGATTTCATAAAATAAACTTGACTGACCTTTTTCATCTAATTCCTGTTCAAGTTTATCAGATAGTAGATAAATAGCTTTGATTTTTCGAGCCAAATGAGCGTAAAATTCTTCTTCATCCGTTGGGAGCCCTCTTTTAGCCCCTTTTCCGTAGACAGCTACATCTTTCCTGATGTCGGTATAGTCATAATGTTCGGCAATTCCAGCGATATCATTACTGTTATCTTTGGTATCTAATAAATAAGCGGCCAATAAAAGGTCAAAAACAACCCCATTTGGACGTCCTACATAACGATTTAAAGCAACTTGTAACGCTTTTACATCAAAAACACGTTTCTTTTTATTCTTATCAAATAACCAATTTTGAAAAGGGCTTTGTTCTAAAACGGCCAACGAATCACTAACATAGATTTTTTCCGGAGTTCCCCAGGCAATGCCCACAATATCTTCTACATGATAGTTTTCTCCTAACATTTCGATATATAAAGCAGAATCTGTTGTAAACATTTCTTTTGTAGTTTCTTCAACAACTTCAAACAAGATATCTTCCATTTCAACCGTTTCTTCTTTGATATCTAGTTTATCTAAAAAAGACTGAAAATTCATTTCTTTATAAAAAGGAACCAGCTTATCGAGGTCTTTTCCTTCATAAGAAAGCGAGTCAATTTCGACATCCACCGGAGCCTTCGTATTGATGGTAGCTAACTTTTTAGAAAGAAAGGCGATTTCCTTTTCTTCAATTAAATGTTCTTTCATCTTACTTTTTTTCATTTCATCGATATGCTCATAAATACCTTCTACTGACTCATATTCATTTAAAAGCTTAATGGCAGTTTTTTCACCGATTTTCGTAACTCCTGGAATATTATCTGAAGCATCGCCGGCTAATCCTTTCATATCGACAATTTGCATTGGTTTTAATCCATTATATTTTTCAGCAATATGTTCCGGCGTATATTTTTCAATTTCAGTAACACCTTTTAACGTGATGGCAACCGTGATTTCTTCAGTAGCTAATTGAGTCAGATCGCGATCTCCAGTTAAAATAACAACATCAAATTTTGTTTTATCCGCTTTTGTTGCTAAGGTACCAATAATATCATCGGCTTCATAGTTCTCTAATTCATAATATTGCATACCAAGGGCTTGAACCAACTCTCTGATATAAGGCAATTGTTCTTTAAATTCACTAGGAGTCTTAGCCCGTCCCCCCTTATAATCAGCATACATTTCATTTCTAAAAGTTGTTTTTCCCGCATCAAAAGCTACCAATACATGTGTTGGTTTCAATTGAGCTAAATAATTTTCAAACATTAAATGAAAAGAGTAAATGGCATTCGTATGAAGTCCATTCGAATTTTTAAACCGCTCCAATGAACCATTTAGTGCATAAAACGCCCGAAAAGCAACACTGTTCCCATCTACAAGCAATAATTTATCTTTTGCCATTTTATGATCTCCTTTAATTTTACTCAGTTACACAAGAACTAAATCATCTCTCACTCTTTATTTTAACAAAAAATACCTTTAATTGCGATCGATTCAATACATGAATAGCAAGATCTAAAAAAATCTTGGATAACCTTCTCTAACTAGTCACCACTTACTATAAAAACTTGAAGCTTCATCAAAAAAAGAAACGACCCGTCTTTATGACTGATCGCTTCACTGTTATTATTTATCCATGGATTAATCACGAGAAAAAATTCGCAATAGTGACAAAAAGATATTAATGAAATCCAAATACAAGCTTAAAGCCATATATGCTGCAAATCCTGTATTTTCTTGACCTTGTGTGGCAAAATAAAGCTTACGGATTTGTTGATTATCATAAGCCGTTAAACCAACAAAAATCAGGACAGTCACAAAGGACAAAAAGTAATCAACAGTAGAACTTTGCATAAAAAAGTTAATCAGCGTGGCCAAAATAATCCCAATCAATAAACCTAAACCAGCTCGACCAATACCACTTAAATCGCGTTTGGTAAATGTACCTATCACAGACATCGCCACAAAAGTTACTGCTGCAACTAAAAAAGCTTTTTCAGTGATGGCAGGTGTATAAAAAGCCAAGGTAATCGATAAGACCAAACCATTTAATAACGAATAAACGATAAATCCGGCAACGGTCAAGGATGGATTTTTCTTTGCTTTCGCACCTAGTAAAAGAACTAAAATAATCTCTAACAACCAGATACCGGTTAATCCTAATGGGAAACTACTTAAAAAACGAGCCGTCTGCTCAGGAAAAACGGACATTCCTAAAAAAGCAGATAGAGCACTTAGCCCTAAGCCCATTGCAAAAAAGCCATAAACTTTTCCATAAAAGCGATTCAAACCATTTACTTCAACTGCGGGCGTGTTATTCAAACTCTTCACTTCTTTCTTTTGTTATACTTGGCGGTTGTACCATGACAACTGCGTCTAGTACGCGATCATTTTTCGTATTCACGGCTTCAACCGAAATCGTGACCACATCTTTCATCTTGTCTACCTTGATAACTTCAAATTGAAAAGTTAAGGTTTCATAATGATAAACTGGTTCGATAAAATTCATAGAAAAATTGACAACATGTGAACCTGGTCCTGGTAAATGTTTTGACACAGAGCTTGTCAAAATTCCCATCAACATCACAGAAGGAACGATTGGATTTTTGTACATCGTTTGTTTTGCATAATCATGTTGAATATATAAGGGGTTGGCATCATTGGTTAATCCAAGGTATAAAAGTAGTTGACTATCCTCGATTGTTTCTGTTACTGATAGCGACTCACCTTCTTGGATTTCTTCGATTGTTTTCCCAATTTTTTGCGAATTTCCAATATCCATCTTGAAACCTCCTTTTTCCCCAACAAAAATAGTCTATTTCATTTAAAAAGCAAAGTACATAGTTCGTGGCGTACTTTGCTTTTTTGTTTTAAAGCACATTTCGCGTCGTGTTACTCAAAAGTGTTTCGTAAGCTTGTTCAAATTTTTGAACATCCCCTGCGCCCATGAATAAAACGACTGCATTATTGTATTGTAATAATGGCGAAACATTGTCTTCTTTTAAGACCTCGCCACCTTTTTCAATTTTTGAGCCTAAATCCTCGACTTTAACATTTCCTTTGCTTTCACGAGCTGATCCAAAAATATCGCACAAATAAACTTGATCTGCTTGATTTAAAGCTTCTGCAAATTCATCCATTAACGCAATCGTTCTTGAGAAGGTGTGTGGCTGAAAGACAGCAATAATTTCTTTATGCGGATACTTTTGACGAGCAGCATCAATGGTCGCACGAATTTCTGCAGGATGATGGGCATAATCATCCACAATTGTCATATCCGCAACTTTTTTTTCACTAAAGCGACGTTTTACACCACCAAAAGTTATCATTTCTTCGGCGACTTTTTCCATATCAAAACCTTCCAGATGTGCACAAGCGATGACACCTAAAGCATTATTGATATTATGTTGCCCAAAAGCAGGTAGTTGAAAATGTCCAATCTTTTCTCCATGAAAATATACATCAAAAGCTGATCCAGCCGGTGTACGTGAAATATTTCTGGCTTGAATATCATCATTAGGATTGACACCATAATAATAGATTGGAACATCTGCGGTTAGTTTACGTAAGTAACTGTCATCTCCAAAAGCTAGAATTCCTTTTTTTACTTGATGAGCCATCGTTTGAAAAGCTTCCAAGACATCTTCAATACTCGTAAAATAATCGGGATGGTCAAAATCAATATTGGTCATAATGGCATAATCAGGTGAATAAGCTAGAAAGTGGCGTTGGTATTCACAAGCTTCAAAGGCAAAAACTTCAGCATTAGGTTCACCGTGACCAGTTCCATCGCCTATCAAATAACTAGTTGGACAGATTCCACTTAATACATGAGCAAGAAGTCCAGTCGTACTCGTTTTCCCATGAGATCCAGTAACAGCAATACTTATATAATCTTGAATAAACTGGCCGATAAAGTCATGGTAACGAATGACTTCTACCCCCAATTTTCTAGCAGAAACAAGTTCCTCATTATCATCACTAAAGGCATTTCCGGCAATTACCGTAAAATTCTTTTTAATGTTTTCAGCTGAAAAAGGAAAAATAGGAATCCCAGCTTTTTCTAAACCCAACTGGGTAAAAAAATACTTTTCGACATCAGAACCTTGAACGGTATAGCCCTGTTGATGAAGTACTAATGCCAATGAACTCATTCCAGAACCTTTGATACCAACAAAATGATAAATTTTATTATTTTTATGACTACTCACAACCGATTATCCTCTCTTCTTAAAAGCTCTATCTTTTTTAGTATAGCTGGAAAGTATTATCTAACAAAAGGAAAATAAAAGCAAATGAATAAGAATATCCTAATGCTTTTTTAAATAGAGTTTTGAATCAATTTTCCTTGACAACGTCCACAAACATATCTTGTGGTATTGATTCTTCTTGCTCTGACGAATTGAGCACCACAATTTTGACAATGATAGTGCCATTTATTTTTTGAAGGCAAACTCGGTGCGTACCGACTACCATTTGTTTGCTTTAAAAGTTGTTTAAATTCTTGGTCTTTATGTCGATAGCCCTTTTTTTGAAGATGTAGATGATAATGACACAACTCATGTTTGATAATACCAATCAAAACTTCTTTTCCCAAATCAGCCATCGCTGGATTAAAATCGATATGGTGATCATCTAAATGGTAACGTCCCCCCGTCGTTTTCAGTCGGTTATTAAAAAAAGCTTCATGACTAAATGGTAATCCAAAAGCTTCTAGAGACACTTCTTCTACCAAACTTTGTAATTGTTCATCTGTCATTTAGATTGCCCCGGATCAATCATCGTCAAACTAATCCGACCTTTATTGACATCGACCTGTTCAATCCAAACAGTGACAATGTCTCCCACAGCAACGACATCTTTAGGATGTTTGACAAATTGTTGACTCAATTTTGAAATATGAACCAAGCCATCTTGTTTTACACCGATATCCACGAATGCTCCAAAATCAATTACGTTTCGAACGGTTCCTTCTAGTTGCATCCCAGGTTTCAAATCTTCCATCGATAAGACATCTTTTCTTAACAAAGGAGCTGGCATTTCATCACGCATATCACGTCCTGGTTGCATCAAAGCTTGCAAAATATCGACAATCGTTTCTTTGCCGATTTCTAGTTTTTTAGATAGGTCAGTTGCGTTTAATTTACTTAGTTTTTCGGTTGCCTCTGAAGTTCCAAGTTCGCTAAGATCGATAGCTGTTAAGTCTAAAATTTCTTTTGTGGCTGTATAGCTTTCAGGATGGATTCCCGTATTATCTAAAATGTTTTTTCCAGCAGGAATCCTTAAAAAACCAATTGCTTGTTCATAAGCTTTAGGACCTAGGCGAGGAACATTTTTTAATTGATTTCTTTTTTCAAAAGCGCCTTTTTCTTCTCGAAAACCAACAATATTTTTAGCTGTTGTTTTATTCAATCCTGACACGTGTTGAAGTAACTGTTGACTAGCAGTATTGACATCGACTCCTACTTGATTGACTGCTGTCTCTACGACAAAATCTAATTGTTCTCCGAGACGTTTTTGAGAAACATCATGCTGATACTGTCCAACCCCTACTGCTTGAGGGTCAATTTTCACCAATTCTGCTAAGGGATCTTGTAAACGACGTCCAATGCTCACCGCACTTCGTTGTTCGACTTGTAAGGTTGGAAATTCTTCTCGAGCAATCGTACTCGCTGAATAGACCGATGCTCCTGCCTCATTAACAATCACATAAAAAACATCTCGATTCACTTTTTTTAATTGATCGGAAACAAATTGTTCGGATTCCCGACTTGCCGTTCCGTTTCCAATAGCCACCATTTCAACCCCGTATTTTTCGATTAATTGGATAAAATCAGGACCGGCTGCTTGACGTTTTTCTGCGTTTGCTGGTTTATGAGGATAAATGACTGCCACTTTCAAAAGTTTTCCAGTTGCGTCAATAACAGCTAGCTTACAACCGGTACGATAGGCTGGATCAAAACCTAGAACCACTTTGCCTTTTAATGGTGATTGTAATAGCAAATGACGTAAATTTTCTCCAAAAACAGAAATAGCTTGATTTTCTGCACTTTCTGTCAATTCATTTCTGATTTCCCGTTCAATTGCCGGCCCAATAAAACGTTTATAAGCGTCTTTGTAGGCTTCAACAATAAATGGTACAGCCGTTGATTGTGTATCTTTAATCAACTGCCGATTTAAATAGTCAAAAATTTTTGCTTCATCTGCTTCTAGCCCTACCTTTAAGACGCCTTCTTTTTCCCCACGGTTGGTCGCTAATACACGATGGGAAACCATTTTATTGATTGGTTCAGAAAAATCATAATACAATTCATAAACGCCTTTTTCATCTTTTTCAGCTTTTTTTTCAACACTTACATAGCGGCCTTTATTGAATATATAGCTACGAATCCAGGTACGATACTTCGCTGAATCGCCAAACTGTTCAGCTAGTATTTCGTGGGCACCTTTTAAAACATCCTCTACTGTAGGTACTTTTTCATTTATAAACTGATTGGCTTTATTTGAAACCTCTTCTTTTGGAAAAGTAAGTAACCATTTTGCCAATGGTTCCAAGCCGTTCTCCTTGGCGATAGTCGCTTTTGTTCGACGCTTTTGTTTATAAGGACGGTATAAATCTTCTATCTCTTGCATCTTAGTCGCACTTAAAATATCTTTTTTAAGTTCAGGAGTCAATTTTTCTTGTTCATTGATCAAACGTACAACTTCTTCTTTACGTTTCTCCAAATTTTCTGAATACGTATAACGTTCTTCTATTTCACGAATTTGTACTTCATCAAGATTTCCCGTCATTTCTTTTCGATAACGAGCAATAAAAGGGACCGTATTTCCTTCCCCTAATAATTCCAAGACTTTAACGATTTGTGACCGTCGATAGCCTTTTAACTCTTTTTCTAATAATTGGATGATTTCTTGGTTTAATTCCACGTATTCTTACTCCTTCATATCTTTTTTTGTTGTCAATCAAAAGTCAGGTTGCCACGGACCTTCTGTATTTTGATATTCAATATCTTGCACTAACTTTTCCTTATCAAAAATGACCCCATGCACGGACCCGCCAAAAACAGCTCCTCCATCGATGCCGATTTTCCCATCTGAAAACCATAAATCAGTCGTTTGCATGTCTTGGTGGAGCATCGGTGTAATGGTATGTCCAAAAACAATTATCTTTCCCGTATTATTCTTTTGTTCATGAAAAGGTTCGCGAATCCATATAAAATCATGGTCACTGGTATCATGCCAATCTTTTTTCGCTAAATCCACCCCTGCATGTACGAAGATGTATTTCTCCCACTCGAAATATAAAGGTCTATGTACCAAAAATTCAATAAGTTCTGGATAATAAGAACGAATCATTAAAGAGATTTCTGTTGGCGAATATTCTTGGGTAGCACCAGGATGTAATAAGCTATTGATAGTATCCTTCCCACCATTTCTTATATAACTTGGTAACCAATCTTCGGGAGCAAGTAAAAATTGCAAAAAGTATTCTTCATGATTACCACGTAAATAAATAGCTCCTTGTTTTTCAACCAATTCTTTTCCCAAGAGAAAGCATTCTTTGCTATTAGGGCCTCGATCATTTAAATCACCGATTAAAACAAGTTGATGGATACTAGGATCAAAGTGTTCCAACAGCTTTTTAAAAAGGTCATATTTACCATGTATATCACTAATAACGTAAACATAAGGTTTCATTTTCACCATTCCTTTTTCTAAAAATCATAAAACCTTCTTGTCCTTAAAAAGAACGAGAAGGTCCATTAGTTACCCGAGACAGCAAAGAAATTACCATCATTATCAACAAAATTAAACACCAATTGTTCTTCCGTTTGAATCAATTCACCCATGGTCACTTGTAATTGGGATAATTTTTTATATAAAGAGACCACATCATCTGAAGAAAATAAAATGGCTGGTGTTGCGGTAATTGATTCAGGGGCATATTTTTCAAAATAAGAACGATCATATAAAACAAAATGACAGTTAGCTGATGGACTTGTTGCTATTTCAATCACTTGTGTTTCTTCCATTTTTTGACGATCAATTTCTATAAAGCCAATTTTTTTCCAAAAATCAGCCGACTTCTCAACATCTTCCACATAGATCACTAGCTGCATGTTATTAGAAAACATGTCCAATCATTGCTCCTTTTCTGGTGGATTAAAGTTTAATTGAACGCCGGGTTTATCTGTGATGATTTCTGTCACCTCATAGGTCAATCGTTCCAAAATATCAAACAAAGGAGCAACTAGCTTATCGGTTTCTTCCTTTGATAAATCTTTTTTGTCGACGACTTTTTTACCTACAATATGATTAACTTGCATGATAGCACCACTAATAATAAATTGTTTAAAAACAATTTGAAACTGTA
>DXDB01000150.1 GCA_019115705.1 Candidatus Tetragenococcus pullicola
AAGAAGAAATCTGTACAAGAAAACAAGGTGTTGAATAAAAATTTATAGAGAGATAGATCTGGGAATTTTTTTAAATAATTTTCCATAGCTTTTGAGACGTATGCATTTTTGGTGTTGGTAATGGTCATTAAAATGGTATCTTTGACAATAAAGGTCATCGGGATAGTTTCATAGTGATTATTTATTTTTTTTTGATTGGGCACGTTGAAAATAATGATTAAGGTGTTTGTGAGACCATCATATTCTAAACGAGCCCGTTCATGTTTATCTAAGGAATAGTCTATAACTTCACTATCGATGCCATATGATTTATAAAGAAATCTTAATTTGTCGCGATTTTCGCTTTGTACATCAATCCATAAGTGACTTTCTTGATCAAATTTTCTTTCTGTAATCATAAAATGGCCTCCTTGGGAATCTTCTTTTATTATTGTAGCAAGACTTTGCTTTTATAACAAGGGTTGTCTTGCTTCCTTTTTAAGAATAGACGACAAGATAGAGAAGATCACATCCCTTTGATTTTTTTAAACAGATAGAGTATACTAACGTAAGTTAATATGTTAACAGTATAAGAAAGGAAGTTTGAAATGCAATCAAACGAAGAAAGACTTATCGAACTTGGCAAAAATGTGACGACTGATTGGCTAAAAGAATGCCTTTCTTGGTGTATCCACCAAATAGAAAAAAATGGACAACGCTATAAAGAAAAATTTCCTTCTGCGTGTGCAACCAATGGTATCTATCGTATTAAAGACAATGATGATTGGACAAATGGATTTTGGACCGGGATGCTATGGCTTTCTTATCAAATGACTGGAAAAGAATTATTTAAAGCAACCGCGATGAAAAATGTCGCCAGTTTTCAAAAACGATTAGATGATCATTTTGTACTAGATCATCACGATATTGGCTTTTTATATAGTTTATCTGCCGTCGCTGGGTTTCAAATTACAGGAGAAAAAGCTTGTGAAATTGAGATAAAACAAGCAGCGGACGTTTTAAAAAGTCGTTATCATGAGAAAGGAAAATTCATTCAAGCTTGGGGAAAGTATGGTGATCCTAAGGAAAATCGTTTGATTATTGATTCTTTGCTTAATTTACCCTTATTATTTCGAGCAAGTCAGTTAACGAAGGATCAGAGTTATCACGAACTTGCAAAGGCACACTATCAGACGTTATTAAATACGGTGATTCGAGAAGACGGCACCACGTTTCACACTTATTTTTTTGATCCAAAAACCCAAGAACCAACCCATGGAGCTACTCATCAAGGCCATAGCGACGGTTCGATCTGGGCAAGAGGACAAAGCTGGGCGATTTTGGGAATTCCTTTGGTACAAAGTTATTTGGAAAGTAGTGCTTTTCCAAGAAATTATCAACAAATTGTCAAGGTATTTCTGTCTGGACTGCCTGAGGATTTGGTTCCTTATTGGGATTTTGATTTTACTGATAAGAATCCTTCTGCAAAAGATAGTTCTTCTTTAGCTATTGCGGCCTGTGGTTTATTAGAAGCTAGTAAAACAAATCATTTTGAAAATGGTAAAGAAATTGCCAAAGGAATGGTCTATCAGTTAGGGCAACACTATTTTAGTAAGGGCATGTCTGATAATGAAGGACTTCTTATTCATGGTGTCTATGCTTTTAGTGAGGGAAAAGGCGTAGATGAACCAAATCTGTGGGGAGATTATTTCTTTATGGAAGCTTTGGTTCGTTTATTAGATCCGGATTGGAAAAAATATTGGTGAAAAGAGGGAGAACATGGAAACATTTGAAATCAAAGAAGATTTTCTATTAAATAAAAAGCCATTTAAAATTATTAGTGGGGCTATTCATTATTTTCGTTTGCCAGTTTCACAATGGGAAGACAGTTTATATAACTTAAAAGCATTAGGAGCGAATACAGTTGAAACCTATATTCCTTGGAATTTGCATGAACCAAAAGAGGGAACTTTTGATTTTTCTGGAAATAAAGACCTTGTTTCTTTTGTCAATATGGCCAAAGAGATCGGCTTGTATGTTATTTTACGTCCTTGTGTTTATATTTGTGCAGAGTGGGAGTTTGGTGGTTTGCCCGCCTGGCTTTTAAAAATACCGGGTCTTCGCTTACGTTCGACAGATCCTGTATTTATGGAAAAAGTAAGTCATTATTATGAGTACTTATTACCAAAACTTAAGCCACTTCAATTAACTGAGGGTGGCCCTGTACTCATGATGCAAGTAGAAAATGAGTATGGCTCATATGGAATGGAAAAAGAATATCTTCGTCAAACAAAGAATATCTTAATAGAAGGTGGCATTACGGTTCCACTTTTTACTTCTGATGGTGCATGGAAAGAGGTACTAGATGCCGGTTCCTTGATTGACGATGACGTATTTTTGGCTGGAAATTTTGGAAGTCATGCCAAAGAAAATAGTCAAGTTTTGCGTGAGTTTATGACCGAACATGGGAAAAAATGGCCCATCATGTGTATGGAATTTTGGGATGGTTGGTTTAATCGTTGGGGACAAGAAGTCGTTACTCGTGATGCCGATGAATTAGCTAAGGAAGTAAAAGAAATGTTAGAAATTGGTTCTATTAACTTATACATGTTTCATGGGGGCACGAATTTTGGCTTTTATAATGGTTGCTCCGCTCGTGGTCAAACAGATCTTCCTCAAGTAACTAGCTATGATTATGGCGCGTTATTAACCGAAGCTGGTGAACCTACAGCACAATATTATGCTGTACAAAAGGCCATCAAAGAAGTTTGCCCAGATGTTTGGCAAGCAAAACCACGCTATCCACAGCTTAAAAATTTAGGAAAGCATGAAGTATTAGAATCAGTTTCTCTTTTTCAAACTGTTGATAAAATGACTTCTAAAAGAGAATCGGTTTATCCTTTAACAATGGAAACAGCAGGATCTGGTTACGGCTATATGCTTTACCAAGTGTCTTTGAAAAATTACCGTCGTGAAAATAAATTAAAAGTGATTGAAGCAAGTGATCGGGTAAGTTTTTATATGAATAAAGAGTGGTTAACTACTCAATATCAAGAAGAGTTAGGTCAGGAAATTTTAATTGACGGAAATTTGACTGAAAATTGCCTTCAGCTGGATCTCTTGGTTGAAAATCTTGGACGAGTTAATTATGGGTACAAGTTGAACAATCCTTCGCAAAGCAAAGGAATTCGTAATGGCATTATGTACGACATTCACTTTGTTCAAGGGTATCAACAGTACGCCCTTGATTTTTCAAAAGAACAATTGGCAGGTATTGACTTTTCAAAAAAAGCAGATCCACAGACTCCTTCATTGTATCGCTTTCAGTTTGATCTAGCAGAAGTGTCCAATAGCTATATTGATTGTTCTGAATACGGCAAAGGAATCATTTTGGTCAATGGTTTTCATTTGGGTCGTTATTGGAAAAAAGGACCACATGGCAGTTTATATTGCCCCAAAGATTTTTTAAAAAATGGCACCAATGAAGTCATTATTTTTGAAACGGAAGGAATACCGATTAACCAGCTTTGTTTTTCTGAAAAACCAATTTACTCTGCACTCGAAAAATAAAAAATCGAAATAGAGGCTTAACCCTCTATTTCGATTTTTGTTTTGAAATATTTCCAATGTTTGTAGCTGACAATATATTCTGCGACGCTTTTATCTGGGAAAAAGGAATGTTTGACTTGTTTTACAGCTGGTTCTCGAAAACTTAGCTGCAGTAAATTGAGCAAGTCTACATTTTCGGGAAAGGTAATTTCATTGGTTTCAACAGAGGAAAGAGCGAACATATCAATTCCAAAATCTTTATTGATCCGTTCATAGACACTGCTATAATAGGCAAGATCTTTATTAATTGGTTCTTTCATTAATTTTTTTGGTAAATGGGTAAAATGTACTAGAAAAGGTCGTTCATTGGCATAACGCACGCGTACAATTTTATAGTATTCTTCATCGGGATTTAAATGAAGTTCTTTTAAAATAGTTGAATCATTTTCTTGAGTCACGGAGACAACTTTTATTTTTTCAGTGTCTAAGGAATGATTTTCAATATCAGAAAATTTTACATTTTGAGATACTTTTGATTTTGAGACAAATGTTCCTTTTCCTTGCACTCGGTAAAGAAAACCTGCATTCGTTAGTTCATTTAAGGCTTTTACAGCAGTGATTGAACTAACATTGTATCTTTTTTTTATATCTGATTCCGAATAGAATTTGTCACCAGGTATAAACTTATGAGCTTTTAATTCACTGATTAAGTCTTGTTTTATTTGTTCATATTTGGGTATCAATGAAATCCCTTCTTTGTATTTATTTAGCTTAAGGTTAACATGTTAAATGAAATATTGCAACGCATACTTTCATCAAAGTCCTTAGCATAAGTGAAATAATAACGAAATTTGTCATTTTTTTGTGGAAATAATTTTTCCTAAAAAGAAATCCTAATATGTTAAAATATTAGGTTTACAAGCAAGTTGATATGTAGTATCATGTTTTCGAAGACATATAACATGTTAAGTTGTATGAAAATTTTGATAGGAGGTTTTACTTTGAAAGAGATCGTACTGATCAGTCATGGGAAAATGGCTGCTGGGGTTAAGTCTAGTTTGGAGATGATTGTTGGTAGCCAAGCACATGTTCACACCGTTTCCTTACGAGAAGATGGCGATAAGACCCAATTTGAATCGGACTTTTTAGGCCTGATGAAAACCCTTCAACGGCCAGTTTTAGTTATTGCTGATTTACTTGGTGGAACGCCTTGTAATGTAGCAACCGAAAATTTCTTAAAAGAAGAAGAGGTTGACTTAATGGCTGGAATGTCGCTTCCAGTGGTGTTAGAAGCTGCTTTAAATGAAAAGGCGACTTCGACTGATTTAATTCAAATCGGTAAAGAAGCAACTGTAGATGTGAAACACCATATGAAGGCAGAAGAAGATAAAATAGAAGAGCCAGCGGAGAGGACAGATTTTAGTTTATATGCAGATTATGCTGGAAAAGCCAAAATCGTAAACGCTCGGATCGATGAACGTTTGATTCACGGTCAAGTGGCTGGTATTTGGACTACTTCTTTGGACACGCAACGTATCATTGTTATTAATGATGAAGCAGCAATGGATCCTTTACAAAAGTCTTCTTTACGAATGGCAGCGCCAAGTTCGATGCGTTTGTCTGTTTTAACGGTAGAAGAAGCGGCTCTTAATATCACTAATGGAAAGTATGGTTTACAGCGTTTATTTTTATTATTTAAAAATCCAACAGAGGTTTGGCGCTTTGTTGAAGCCGGTGGAAGTATTGATACGATAAATGTAGGAAATATGAGCTATAAAGAAGGAACACGTGAAATAACCAAAAGTATCAAAGTTTTACCTGAAGAAGAAACGATTTTTCAAAAAATTCATGATCATGGCATACAGATTACTGCTCAACTTGTACCTAGTGACCCAGTGATTGATTTCATGAAAAAATTAATAAATAACTAAAAAGGAGCGAACAATTATGCATTTAGCTGGTTATCAAATTGCGTTGATAACAATTTATGCTTTTATTGCAATCAATGATTCATTTATTTCAAATACTCTGACACAGCCTGCTATCGCTGGGATGATCTCAGGTCTTATCATGGGGGATCTAGCAACTGGATTAATGGTGGGAGGCACGCTACAATTAATGCGGCTTGGAATTGCTGCCTTTGGTGGAGCTTCAGTTCCCGATTACTTCAGTGGTTCTGTTTTAGGAACAGTTTTCGCCGTTATTTCTGGAAAAGGAGCCGAATATGGCATTGGATTAGCGGTGCCGGTTTCATTATTAATGTTGCAACTGGATGTTTTTGCACGTTTTTGTAATGTCTTTTTATTACACCAAGTGGATAAAGCCATTGAAAAATTACAAATCAAACGAATCCCTAAATTGGTTCTTTCAGGTTCTGTTTTATGGGGGCTATCTAGAGCAGTCCCTATTCTTTTGATGTTGATTATAGGTGATCATGCAGTGGTCGCTATTACTAACAATATGCCTGACTGGTTAATGAATGGTTTGAAAACAGCTGGAGGCGTTATGCCTGTGGTTGGGGTTGCTATTTTATTGCGCTATATGCCAACAAAACAATATATTCCATACTTATTACTTGGCTTTTTCTTTGCTGCTTATTTAAATGTTCCTATGCTAGGAGTTACTGTCATTGGCTTAGTAGCTGCGATGTTAATCTTTAAAAAAGATGCGAAAAAAGATCAAAATGAAGTGAATCAACAATCCGTTGAAAATACTTTAGAAGGGGGATATGACGGCGATGAGTGAACAAAAGATGACAAAAAAAGAATTGAATCAAATTAGTTGGCGCTATATTTTAGGTAGCCAACTGAATTGGAATTATGAACGTATGATGAGTTCGGGTTATTTATATGCTATTTTACCGGCAATGGAAAAGTTCTATGGCGATAATCCAGTTCAATTAAAAGATATGTTAAAAACACAAAACCAATTTTTTAATACCAATGCAATTTTCGGAAATCTTATTATGGGAATTGATATTGCTGTTGAAGAACAAGATGGTTATAAGGCTAAAGACACTATTATTGCCCTTAAAACAGCGTTGATGGGTTCATTAGCTGGTGTTGGTGATTCGCTTTTCCACGTTATTTGGGGAACGATTTTCGGTTCATTGGCAGGAACATTAGCACAAAATGGTTCGATTGTCGGTTGTATTCTCTGGATTATTGCCAATATCGCTTTACTATTTGGTCGTGCGGCACTATTACCAATGGGATACAAACAAGGGGTCAAGTTAGTGACTACTTTGAAAGATAAATTAGCTGCTTTTACGAGCGCGGCAACCGTCTTAGGGATTACTGTCATCGGCGCCTTGATTCCTTCTGTGATTAATGCAAGTGTGCCACTCGTTTTTGAAAAAAATGGCGTTGAATTGGTTCTTCAAGATACTTTAGATTCCATTATGCCTGCTTTGGTTCCGGTGCTGCTTGTGGCTTTGACTTACTGGATGCTCGGTCAGAAAAAGTTGAATTCAACTCGTGTGATTTGGATTGTATTACTTCTTTCGATTGTCTTAAGTGCTTTTGGACTTTTAGCTTAAGACAAACTGTATGATTTTAAATAATGAGAAAGCTAACCTTCTTATGGAAAACTTCTATAAGAAGGTTTTTTCAATGCTTGTAACAATCATTCTATGATAAACTTATTTTGTGAAAGCTACTTTTGTATTTTTAATTGAAAGGGTGAGGGCCTTGGTTTCAACAAGTACAATTATCGCTATGGGGATTTCTATTTTATTATTGCTGGTGATGTTATTCATTTTATTTTTCATGCTCAAACGAAAATTTGAAATGAAAGGCGTTCCTATTTTTATCGGAGCTTTCTGTTTTATTATTTTTGCTATGATTTTAGAGCAACGATTACATGTTTTTGTTTTAAAACCGACAGCTTCAGGAAGCATTGCCTTAATCAATAATCATCCATGGCTTTATGTTTTATACGGAGTTTTTGCGGCTGGTATTTTTGAGGAAACGGCTCGTTTTGTTGGGTTTCATTTATTAAAAGGACAGTACCCAACTGTGGACACAAGTTTCGCCTATGGATTTGGTCATGGTGGGATTGAAGTGATTTTAGTGGGAGTACTATCACTAGTCAACTCATTGATTCTTGCTTTACTGTTACAAGATCCAAATGGTGCTCTAGCAAATGAACTTCCTCAAGCGGTACTACAAAATTTTCAAAACACTTCGGCAGGGGCTATTTATTTAAGTGTCATTGAAAGGTTTGGTGCGTTTGTGGTTCAACTATGTCTTTCCTTTTTTGTGTGGTTGGCGGTTAATCGGAAGCATAAAAAGTTTTTCTTTCCAGTTGCTATTTTGTTGCATGCAATTGTTGATACCCCGGCAGCGATGACACAAGCTGGCTTACTATCAAGTATAAGCATCGTTTATCTTTTGTTATTTCTTATGGCAATTTTGTTAGTTGGGACAAGTGTTAAACTTTATCGTAAAGAAATTCAGGAAGGAGATTTGAGTAATTAAGAGATCTTTTAAATTTTATTTTTTCCAATTAAGGTTCATTTAAGTTAGCCGTTATAAACTAGTTTTAGTACTTAAGCAATAGTACAAAAACGGTACGAGGAGGAAACCAATATGAAAAAAATAAAAAAATCGGTGCTAGCGAGTTCTTTGGCTATTACCCTAGCTGTGACTGTAGCTTGCACGAATAACCAAACGGAGAATAGCTCAGGAACTAGTTTTACATCTAACTTGGCCAGTTCGACTGCAAATTCTTCAACGACAGCGACTCAAGTAGCAACCAGTGAAACAGACTCCGAAACGGCCACAAGTGATCGTGAGAGTGTGGATTGGGACGCACTAGAGACAACTGAGGTGACTTTGACAGATGATGGATTAGAAATCACAGCAGCTGGTACGTATATTTTAACAGGAAGTACGACCGGTCAAGTGACTGTCAATACTGACGGAAATGTACGAATTATCTTAAACAATGCGACTATCAAAAGTAGTGAAGGGGCAGCCATTTCGATTGAAAATGCTGAAATGACCGTTTTAGAATTAGCAGATGGCACCGAAAATACAGTAGAGGATGCCAGCTCACGAGAAGATGAGGAAATCGATGGGGCGATTTATTCTTCAGACGATTTGGTGATTACAGGCTCTGGGACTTTAACCGTTAATGCAAACTTTGCCGATGGAATCGTAAGTAAAGATGATTTGTGGATCGAAGGCGGTACAATCAACGTGACAAGTGTTGATGATGGGATTCGAGGTAAAGACTCGGTTACGGTTTCTGATGGTACAATTACAATCGATGCGCAAAATGATGGAATCAAAGCAAGTAACGACACGGATCTCGGTAAAGGCATCTTGACAATTACTGGAGGCGATTTGACCGTAAGTTCTGGTGATGATGCTGTGAAAGCTGAGCAAAAAATCTTGATTACAGGTGGTACAGTGACCGTAGAAAGCAGTGTCGAAGGAATCGAAGCCCCTGTTATCGTGATCGACGATGGTGATATTTCTATCAATGCTTCTGATGACGGCATGAATGCCTCGGCTTCAGATATAATTACAGATGACTTAAGTTTAACTATTAATGGTGGAAATGTTTCTGTCGAAATGGCACAAGGAGATACGGATGCCCTTGATAGTAATGGTGATCTAACAATTGCCGGTGGGACTGTCTCATTAAATGGTCCAAATACTGTAGATTATGATGGTACAGGTACATTTTCTGGGGGTACCTTAATCGTCAATGGTGAAACCGTCACTGAGCTTCCCGAAGATATGATGGGTGGCGGCATGGGCGGCGGACCTGATGGTGAACCCGGTGGTGATATGGACGGAGGTTTTGGACAATAATAAAAAATCCTGATCATTTAGTGGTCAGGATTTTTTGTCGAAATTTTAAAAGATTTTTCCTTTTTTTTCATACTTAAGAGTGAGAACTAATTTAAAAGGAGGAAAAACATGCGTATCCCATCCCACGAACAACAATGGTTGACAGCGTTAAACGAACGTGTGCCATTATTAACCGATGAAGCAAAGCAATTGAAAAATTTAGAAGAAGGGTTTCAAGGAGAATGTTATTTCGATCAATTATTTCACTTATTTGGGCCAAAAGAAGTTCCTTATTTGGATGATATTACTTTAAAACATCAAAATAGTGTGGTGCAAATCGACAAGTTATTTTTATTGAATGATACGCTTTATCTTATAGATACTAAAGCGTATCATGGCATTTATCGTTATGATGGTCGGAAATGGCGGGGCGAGAAGTTTTCTTATAACGAAAATATTTTTTATCAGCTATTTCGTGCCCAAACAGTTGTTGAAAATATTTTGGAAAAGAAAGGATTACATGTCACAACAAAAAGTTATTTAGTTTTTACAGAAGATGATCTTTCCTTAGCTATTCCTAAAGAGTTTTCTCAAAATATTTTACAAAGTCATCAATTATCTGAATGGATACATGCGTTGAGTAAACAGCCGATTAAAAATTCGAATGAACAGTGGCAAGCACGTTGCATTGAAGAGTTGAACCTTGCTACCATTCCAAGATATCGTACATGGCGTACTTTAAGTCTGCCACGTGCCACACACTTAAAAAAAGGTATTTGTTGTGAGAACTGTCATCAATATGATCTTTGTTCAGAAACGTATTTCTTTACTTGTCAAAACTGTGGTCATAGAGAGTCCAAAGAGAAAGCTTACGTTCGAACCATCTGTGATTGTGGAACCATTTTTCATGATCAAGAACTGACAATTGGCCTTTTACGAAACTTTTTTGGAGAAATTTTGAACGAAGCTTACCTTCAATCTGTTTTGAGAAAACATTTTTTACGTACAGAAAAAAGAGGAAATGCATCTTCTTATATTAATTTTGGAACTCCTATCTACGAGTGGTTCGAAAAGAAAAAAGAATACTTTGGAAATACTGAAAAAAGGGTCCATTGGGAAAATCGTTACTAATTTTTTAGGTAGAACCCAAAAATAATCATCACGGAGATCCTCTCGAATAAAAGAATAGAAAAGATATCATGGCGGAAGGCATCTCGAATAGAAGAATAAGAAAGATATCACTGCGGAGGACTTCTCAAATAGAAGAAAAGGGAAGATATCACTGCGGAGGACTTCTCAAATAGAAAAAAGGAAAAGATATCATGGCGGAGAGCCTCTCAAATAGAAAAAAGGAAAAGATATCATGGCGGAGAGCCTCTCAAATAGAAGAATAGAAAAGATATCATGGCGGAGAGCCTCTCAAATAGAAGAAAAGGGAAGATATCACTGCGGAGGACTTCTCAAATAGAAGAAAAGGAAAGATATCACTGCGGAAGGCTTCTCAAATAGAAAAGTACGAAAGTAATCATCGAGAGTGGCCCTTTCAATAATGAGATTGTAAATTTTAAGCAAGTAAAAAAGCGAACGTTCAGTCGTTCGCTTTTTACTTGTTTTGTTTCAATTGAAAAATGAAATCAACGCCTGTAGGATTAAGATCCTGTACGGTAAGTGAACCACCATGTTCGACGATGAGTTGTTTGACGATGGATAGACCTAAGCCGTATCCACCAGTTTCTTTGGCGCGCGATTTATCTTCACGGTAAAAGCGATCAAAGACATAGGGCTGGTCTTTTTTAGGAATGTTGGGACCTGTGTTTTGAACATGTACTTCCCATTTTTTATCGTTTGATTGGGAAAGAACGCGGATGGTGTCGCCTTTTTGTGTGTATTTCAACGCGTTGTCCAATAAAATAACTAAAACTTGATGGATCTTTTGTGGATCAGCAAAAACAGTCTCTGTTCCAATAATTTTTAAGTCAAATTGCTTTTCTTCAACTTCAGACATTTCTTCAAAGGGAGTGACGATATCCTTAAAAAAAGGCGCTAGATCAAAGGTCTCTTTTTCGATAACTAATCGGTTGGAATCGCCTCGAGCAATGGTTAATAAATCATCAGTCAATCCTGCTAGACGTCGCGTTTCTTTCATTGCTTGGGCGATGGTTTCTGACTGGTCAATAATCGTTTGATCAGGATGGCGGAAAAGTTTTTGTAAATTGTTTTGAATGATAGCTAAAGGCGTTCGCAATTCATGAGAGGCGTTTTCTACAAATTCTTGTTGTTTGTCCCAAGCCTTTAAGAGCGGGCGCATGGAAAACGATGCAAGTACATAGCTGGCGATAATTGAAAGTAACCAAAAAGCAATCATAGAAAGAACCACAATGGTGCGCGAAGTTTGCAAAGAATGTTCGATTTGATTGACATTTGATAAGATTTGAATGTAACTAATATCATCAGAAGAACTGTCATAACGTAAAGTGATCGAATGAAAATTCAGGGTTTCCTCACTAGCGGTTACCGTCACACTCTCTATTTCATTTAAATTTTCGGTTTGAAGCGTTAAATCAGAAAGTTGCGAATAACGTCCACCTAGTGTTTCGGTATTTAAAATCGTTCCATCGCTTTTCCATAAAATAATTTGTGTATTAAAACGATTACTTGACGGACTAGTAGGTGGCACAGCTTGATCATTTTTAGGATCCTCCATTGATGCATTTCCTTGATATCGTTGGACTTCTTGATTGATTGAAAATTCGTCACGGCTCATTTCGGTAAGGGCTTGATCGGTTTCTTGATAAGCCGATCGGTTCAGTAATTGTAAAATAATAAAGCCCAATAACAAAAAAATCAGAGCAAATGTAAGAAAATTGATTAGAAAAAAAGAACCACG
>DXDB01000151.1 GCA_019115705.1 Candidatus Tetragenococcus pullicola
ACAACCAAAAGCATTCAATATCAATCAACGATTTGAAAGACACTTTACTATTTTTCTAAAGAACGTAAAAAGGCATAGAAGAGAGCAATCAATTGACAAATAAGACAATATTGGGCTAAATAATAATAAGATTAAGTGGAGGAAAACTTATATGGAAAATAAAATGATTTTACAAGCTTTTGAATGGGAACTATCAGCAGACGCAACACACTGGCAAAATTTGACTGAAAAAGCACAAGAATTCAAAGAGATGGGATTTAGTGCCATTTGGTTACCGCCTGCTTATAAAGGATCAAAAGGCATACAAGATACTGGGTATGGTGTTTATGATTATTATGATTTGGGTGAATTTGATCAAAAAGAAACGATACCTACTAAATATGGAACCAAAGAGGAGTACCTACAAGCTATTAAAGCCTTACAAGAAAAGGGATTAGAGGTTTATGCAGATATAGTCTTTAATCATTTGTTAGGTGCTGATGAAACTGAAACAGTCTCAGCAGTTCAATATAAAGAAAATGATCGAACCAATGCTGTCAGTGAAGAAGAAACAATCGAAGCATGGACGAAATTTACTTTCCCAGGTCGCAAAGGAAAGTATAATGACTATATATGGACATGGAAAAACTTTTCTGGAGTAGACTATGATGAACGTACGAAATCTCATGCCATCTACAACTTGGGAGACAAAGGATGGGAAAATGACGTTGATAAAGAAGAAGGTAACTTTGATTATCTCATGGGTTGTGATTTAGACATGGAAAACACAGAAACGGTGGAACAGTTAGATAAGTGGGGAAAATGGTACCAGGAATTAACAAACGTTGATGGTTATCGCTTGGATGCTGTAAAACACATCCAATTCGATTATTATGTCGATTGGCTACTTCATCGAACCAAAGAAAGAGGAAACGCCCCATTTGTAGTAGGAGAATATTGGTCGAATGATCAAAAGGCTCTGGAAAATTATCTTGATTCATCTGGTAACTTGATTTCCTTATTTGATGTGCCCTTACATTATAATTTTTATGAAGCCTCTCATTCTGATGGAACATTTGACATGAGAAAGATTTTTTCGAATACCTTAGTGGATTCACGAGAGGATTATGCAGTGACTTTTGTTGATAATCACGATACACAAAAAGGACAGAGTTTGGAATCGTGGATTGATGGTTGGTTCAAAGTCCATGCCTATACGTTGATTTTATTGCGTAAACAAGGAATTCCGGTCATTTTTTGGGGCGATGTTTATGGAATTCCTACTGAAGAGGTTTCTCCGGTAGGCAAAGACTTAGAACTTTTAATGAAGTTACGCAAGTCCATGTATTTTGGAAACCAAGTCGACTACTTTACTGATTCCAATTGTATTGGCTGGGTATTGACTGGAGATGGAAAACATTTAGATTCCGGAATGGCAATTATTATGACAAATGGCGCTAGTCAAGAAAAAGAAATGACAGTTAGCGCGTTTCATAAAGGAAAAACATTTGTAGATATACTAGGAAACAATGATCAAAAGGTTGTTTTGGATGAGAATGGGAAAGGAACTTTTCCAGTAAATGATGGCCAAGTCTCCATCTATGTGCAAGAAGAATGGGCGAGAAGAGATTAAAAATGGAAGACAAAAAAACTGATGGTTGGCCATCAGTTTTTTTGATAAACATTTTGTTGTAATAATTTCCTTAAATTATTTTTTTGGGAATATTCCGTAATAAGAACTAAAATATCGCCGAATTTTATAATTGTATCCCCATGAGGAAGAATTTCTTGGCCACTTCGCCGTATAGAAATCAATAAACAATTCTCTGGCCATGGAAAATCTCGAACTGAAAGACCGTCTAAAAGACTTTCCGCTGTTACTGTAAATTCGATCGTTGTTTTTCTTTCAAGTTGCTCAATTTTTTCTTTTTCGACCAACCGTTCTAACATTGACTCATAAATAGGATGTCCACCTAAAAGATCGTTTGTCACGTAGGCTACTAAAGAAACTAGTCCTAATGGCATTAAATGATTGATGGAGCCAACCATTTCTGTTACAAGAATGATGGCAGTAAGGGGCGCTTTTCCGATTGCTGTAAAATATCCTGCCATAGCAACAATCACGAAGTCTTTTATATAACTATCTGGGATGCCGACCATTTTTGCAAACAAAGCACCCAAAATAGCACCCAGAGTGAGAATAGGAAGAAAAATACCACCAGGTAAGGAAGCCCCATAAGAAATCATTGAAAAGATAAAACGTACCAAAAAAAGAATGACTAAAATTTTTAAAGAAAAAGCTTCTTTTGGCAAAGAAACAATCAGTTGATTTCCCCCACCTAAGATATCATATGCAAAATAGCCGATGGGGATGACTAAGAGAAAGGGAATAATTCCATGGAAGTAAATGGGAAAGGGAACCCTTTTAAACAAATCCGGTAAGGCCAAGGTACACTTTTGATAGATCCATCCCATGATTCCTAAAAAGATCCCCAAAAGTAATAACCAGCCATAAAAGCGTAAGGGAATATCCAGTATTTTTCCTAAAAATAAAACAGGTTCCAACCCAAAGATATATTGAGAAATAAAATTTGCTGTGACTGCTGAAGCAAAAGACGTCAACCAAACTAAAGGGGAAAACCCATGATGGACTTCTTCGATAACAAATAATAACCCTGCAATCGGTGCATTAAAAGCTGCTGCTAGCCCAGCACTGGCACCACTTGAGATCAGAATTTTTTTCTCATAAGTTGGAGCTTTCCAGTGTTCGGAAACTGCCTGACCAATAGTTGCGCCTAATTGAATAGACGGACCTTCACGTCCGAGAAATAGACCGGCACCGACGGATAAAACACCACCTACAAATTTTTTCCATAATACGGAAAACCAAGAGTAATGGATATCTTCTTGTAACATTCCTTCTACTTGAGGAATACCACTACCTTTAATATTCGGTTCGTTTTTTATTAATTTTCCTACAAAAATAGCAACCACAATTGAAAACAGCGCCCAAGGAATTAACCAAAACGGTTCAGAATTGGCTAATTGGTAGAAACTTTTTATATTTTCTGAGATTTTTTCAATCAATAATCGAAAGACACTAACAATAATGCCGGCACCTGTTCCAACAATGATTCCTTTTCCGATAAATAGAATTCTTGTATTTTCTTTAAAATAACTTCTTATTTTTTTCATTAATATAATCACCAATGTAAGTTTACCCTTAATTCAAGATGTTTTCAATTTTTTTTGAAATTTTCTTGATTAAATGAAACTTTAACAGAAAACCAGCTGAAACTATTTCGTTCAGCTGGTTTATGTTTCTCTTAGTTATTTTTTGAGTAAATTGTTTCAGGTATATCTTCTTTATGATTGATATATCGCGCAACAACAAAGAAATAGTCGGATAAGCGATTTATAAATGACAAGGCATGGGGATTTACTTTTCCTTCTTTTTGAAAGCCAACCATCATTCGTTCTGCTCGCCGTGTGATGGTTCGTGCCAAATGAAGCTGGGCACTCGTCTTACTTCCGCCAGGTAAAATAAAATTGTGGAGGACAGAAAGGCTCTTACTATGTTTATCAATCAGGTTTTCTAACCAAATCGTCGCTTCTTTTGATATCAAATAGTCGGCTTCTTTTTTGTCTGGTACAGCCACATCGGTGCTACAGTCAAAAATGAAGACTTGAATCTTTGTTAATTCATTTTTTATTTCTGGATCCAAGTTTTTTTCGCTTGCAATCAAACCGACCAGACTGTTCAGTTCATCTAAAGTCCCGTAGGCGGAAATCCGAGCATCATCTTTAGCAACTCTTTGGCCATTTTGCAAAGAAGTTTGACCAGCATCACCGGTTCTTGTGTAAATTTTCATAGTATCTTATCCTTTCAAAAAAATTTACAAGCCACATCTTAATTGGGCATGGCAGTTTGTACAAGTATTACAACCACCAAGATCTTCTACAATTCCTTGGCGACAAATCGGACAGGTATCGCCTACTTCTGATCCATAGACGACATCATCGGTATGGCCTTGTTGTTGAATATGCTCTTTTTCGGCTTGGTTTACAAGGTGTTTTAATTCCTCACGGTCGGTAATAACTGCGACATCTTCTGTTTCAAAGAGATTCTCTTGCTCTCCTTTGTTTTCTTCACTTTTAAGAGTCAATACTTGGGAATCTCTTGACCCATCGACATAGACGGTTCCACCTTTAGCATGGCCTTTGTAAAGGCGCTCGTAGATTGAAGCAACTTGAGAGACCGTATAACCTTTAGGAGCATTGACAGTTTTTGAAATTGAACTGTCGACCCAACGTTGGATTGTTGTCTGAACGTCAACATGTTCTTCTGGAGAAAGCTCCATAGCTGATACGAAAAAGTCAGGTAAATTCGTTTCATTTTTTTCTGGATGATTGCTTAAATATTCTTTTACAATGTCAGCATTGACTTCAATGAATTTTCCTAATCGACCACTACGATAGTATTTGAAAGCAAAATAAGGTTCTAGTCCCGTGGCCACACCTACCATTGTGCCAGTACTTCCAGTAGGAGCTACAGTTAATAAATGAGAATTTCGGATTCCGTATTTTAAAATAGCTTGACGAATTTCTTCTGGCATAGCTTTCATATAGCCAGAGTGAATAAATTTTTTACGTAGTTGTGCTGTTTCTTCCGTGGTTTTTCCGACGAGAAAAGGAAAACTTCCTTTTTGTTTTGCTAATTCAATTGATTCCTTATAAGCTGTGGTTGCTATTGTTTGAAAGATTTTATCAATCAACTGATTGCCTTCAGATGCACCGTAACGTTTTTGAGTATAAATCAATAAATCAGCTAACCCCATGACACCTAAGCCAACACGCCGTTCACCTAGAGCTTGTTTTTTATTTTCTGCTAAGAAATAAGGCGTCGCATCAATGACGGCATCTTGCATCCGTACTGCAATTTTTACTGTATGGATTAACCGATCAAAGTCAACTTCATTGCTCTTTTTATCGGTCATGTTTGCCAGATTGATAGCACCAAGATTGCAGACAGAATAGGGAGCTAATGGTTGTTCTCCACATGGATTTGTCGCCACAACTTTTTGACCATAACTAACTGCATTGGTTTGGTCATTGGCATTATCAATAAAGAAAATACCCGGTTCAGCAGAGTAAGTGGCACAAATAGTAATCAATTTCCATAATTCTCGAGCTGGAATTTTTTGGTAAGTTGTCACCGCATGACCTAATTTTTGCCATTCACGGACATCACCGATTTCGCCCCATTTATTATTGTACTCGTTCGTTTCTTCTGGTCCATAAGCAAGTAAATCAGGAAAAGATAGTTCCCAACTTTCATCGTTTTTCACAGCTTGCATAAAATCATCCGTCAGAGTAATTGAGATGTTGGCTCCAGATAAAAATTCTGGCTGGTTAACGCTATACCGACCACCATCCCTTAATAAGTTTTGTGCCTCTTCAATAGCAGTCAAAGGCAAGTCGTTGTCTGCTTGTTCTTTTTGTTCACTGATATAGCGATACATTTCTCGTTCATTGTCAGTGAGAGGAGTAAATTTGAGTTTTTCTTTAATTAGTGACTGAATTTGAGTATCTTGCATATTTTCCAGTAGAAACCGCAAAATACGTGGGTTTTGCATTTTGGAAATGATAAATTCTATGATGTCTGGATGCCAATCGGCCAACATAATCATTTGAGCCCCTCGACGACTGCCACCTTGTTCAACTAGATGAGTCAATTTGGCGATATCATCAAGCCAAGAAACGGCCCCAGAGGATTTTCCGTTTACGCCTCGAACAATCGCGTGTCGTGGACGTAAAGTAGAACCATTGGTACCCACACCACCGCCGCGGCTCATAATTTCCATCACTTTTTTACGATGTTCAGCAATGCCACTACGAGAGTCAGGTACAAAAGGCATGACATAACAGTTAAAATAAGTGACGTTTGCTTGGGATCCAGCTCCATATAAAACACGTCCTGCAGGAACAAAATTCATTGTTTTTAGTTGTTGATAAAAATCTTTTTCAGTATTGGTATTTTCTGTGTGATCATTTTCAGCTAAAGAGTGGGCGACTCGTTTGGCAATCTGTTCATAAAAAATTTCAAGTGGTTTATCGATTTCGACCAAACGACGTGTGACAATTCCAGTCTTTTGTTCGTCTTTTTTTTCAAGGGCGTTACGAAACTCTTCTTCCACCAGAATTTCTGCTGTTTCTTGTTTCCAATCAATGGCTTGGATTTGTCCAATGCCTCGAGCTGGGTAATTGGGATCATTTTTTACCGTTAGAACGATCAAGTCACCAATTCCTAAAGTGATTTGTTTATTATCTTTATAGGCATAACGATCAAGCATGACTAGTCGAGAGACACCTGTTTGTTCAAGGTGCATATCTTCGGTTATTGGATATACTTGAGGAAACTTTTTGATATCTTGATTTAATTTAGTTACATCTGAGCTTGCGCTACTTTTACTCATGATAGGACTCCTTTGCATTCATTTAACAACTATATATAGTGTTATTTGTTTTTTAAAACACAATATATAGTGTATTTTTAGTATACATGTTTTTTTCTTTTTAAACAATAGATTTCAATTTCTTTTTAATTGAGGTACAATGAAAAAGAAAAAGATAATGAAAGTAGGGAATATTATGAAAAAATGGAGTGTACTGATTTTGGCTTCTTTCGTATTGGTAGGCTGTCAAAATAATCAAGACACTGATCAAAGTTCTTCAACATCTGTTTCTGAAACAACACAACAAAGCGAAACAGTGTCAGTTGAAGAAAATAAAGCAACGGTCACAGTTTTAGTCGATCAGGATAAAGAAGATGAAAAAGAGTTAACTTTTGAAGAAGGAACAACAGCTTTGGAACTACTGAAAGCTAATTTTCAAGTAGAAGAAAAAGACGGGTTTGTTTCTCAAATAAATGGCATTGCACAAGACGATAAAGCAGGAAAGTATTGGTTATACTATGTGAATGGTGAATCCGCATCAGTCGGTGCCAATGATTATGAATTAAAGGATGAGGACCAAATAGAATGGCACCTTGAAGCAATGCAATGATCAAAAAGCACAACTTTTTAAATGCCAGAAGGCTAGCCTTGTTGGCTGTCCTGATGGCCTTGTGTGTAGTGGGGCGATTAGCTTTTCAATTTATTCCTAATGTTCAACCGATAACTACTCTATTAATTTTAATTACTCTTAATATGACTTGGCTTGATGGCTGGATCGTAGCAATTGGTTCTATGGTGTTAACAAATATTTTTCTAGGGATGGGACCTTGGACAATTGCTCAAATCATTGCCTACTCTATAGTTATTTTATTTGTTGCTTTGGTAAAAATGATTGTAAAAAAAAGCCAAATCAACCAACAAAGCGCAACTGTAATTTTTAGTTTAGTGAGTTTTTTTGTAGGTTTTTTTTATGGTTTTATTGTTTCAATTCTCACTTCTTTTATGATAGGCATTCCTAATTTTTGGATTTATTATTTTCAAGGAGTATCCTTTGACTTGATGCATGCCATAGGAAATTTTTTCTTTTATATCCTATTGGCGCCTGTTATGAATCCCTTATTCAAAAAAATGAAACAAACTTATTTTTAACAAACTAAAAAAAGCCGAGTAACGAGTTACTTGGCTTTTTTGATTTCTTTAAAGATCTTACTGTTTCCTAAAAAGTTATCTGACATGATACAATGGAGAAAAGAAGGAGATGGACAAAATGAACGTAATGAAAAAAAGCGAGAAACGGTTCCATAATATTGTAAATGCTATTTCCCGATTTTGGTTTTCAAGCGGTTCCTTCTTTCTTGCAATGGTGTTTGCCATGATTGCCATTGGAACAAAAAAAGGGACAGACGAGGCAATTGTGGCTTTTATTCTTTCAGGCATTTTTGGGATTAGTTTACAACTGTTTTATGAACGTTTTTTTAAAGGCAAAAATAAGATATACTGGCTACTATTTGGCATAGGCATTCTTTTTACCATGAGTTATTTTTTCTATTTGCAAAAACAAGGCGCTGATAATTATAGTGTTGTAATACGATCAGTAGTTTTATTTTTTGTTTTTTTAATGGGAAGTATTTGGATTCCTTCTATTAAGCAAAAAATCCCAGCCTTTTCAAAAAATATGGTTATCTTTTTTAAAAACTTTTTTATTGCCTTCCTATCAGCCTTGATTTTAATGTTAGGAATCTATGCTATCATTGGTGCCTTCGATTTTTTGATACACTCAGTTGATTCCAAAGTTTATTCTCAAGTGGCAGTTCTTTGTTGGTTCGGCTTTTTCCCGCTGTACTATTTATCATTAATTCCAGTTTTTCCAGGAACATTTCAAGAGGAGACAAAAGCCTATTTAGAAGCAATCCGTATTCCTAAGTTTTTTGAAATTTTATTGGCTTATATTGTGATTCCGATTTTATTTGTTTATACGTTGATTCTAATTCTCTATATTCTTCAAAATATTACAGGTGACTTTTGGAAAGATGGTTTGCTAGAACCGTTAATGATTAGTTATGTAATTGTAGGGTGGCTGACGATTTATTTGGTTGAAACAATTCCTTTAAAAATTGTTCAGCTGTTTAAGAAAGTTTTTCCGGTTCTCTTATTCATCATTTCCTTTTTACAAGGAATTTCTTCTCTGATAAAAACACGTTACTTTGGACTAACTGATGGCCGCTATTTTATCTTCTTGTTTGTTCTTTTTTCGCTTATTTCCGCTGTGCTGTTTGCTTTGATACCGAAGTATAAACAACTAAGCCCAATTTTTCTTTTGGGGCTTTCGCTAGTTTCCATCTTGCCTGGCATCAATGCTGTTTCAATTGCCAATTTTAGTCAAGAACATCAACTAAATCACGTATTAACCCAAAATGAAATGGTGCAAAATGGAGAAGTTCAAGCAAATGACAATCTTTCAAAAGGTGAAAAGGAAAAAATTGTAGCAAGTATTCAATATTTACGAAAAAGCGATTATTTGAAAGAAATTGATTATTTGCCGAGTACATTGGAGCAATACGACGGGTTTGAAACAGTGTTTGGTTTTAATGAGTATAATTTTGATCAAAGCCAAGACTACTATAGATCTCCCAATAGCTTTACAGTGCAAATCAATACTGAAAAAACAGAGACGGTAGAGTTTTCTTCGGCGGGGGTATTTATTCCACTACAAATTATGGAAAAACAGTTTTATCCCGATCAGTCCAACCAATTAACTTTTGAAAAAGAGGATAAAAAATATTTCTTAATTTGGAAAGAAGAAACAAACGATTCCATTCGATTAATCATTGAAGATGAAAATAAAAAAGAACTTCTCAATTATGATTTAACCTTTTTAAAAGAATTACAAGAAATGACCGATGAAGCAAATGTATACCCTCTTTCACCCAAAGAAGCAACTTTCGAAACTGAAAATGAAACACTAAAAATTACTTTATTTATATCCTCACTTTATGTTGAAGAAGATCGACCAATAGACGGAACTTTTTATCTCTTTATTGATTTTAAATAAGAGGATAACGATTCTTTATGGAAGAATAATTTTCATAAGAGAAGATGGAAGAGGTGCATGCTAAATGTTTCGTTATTTCAAAATTAATGAACAGGGAATGAAAGAAATACAAGAAAAAATTGGGAATTGTTTAGTGATTCAAGATAGTACTGAAAAAGAGCGAGAAGAAATTGTTCAGAGATATCAGTTGCCTAATGATATTTTCTTAGAATCAAAAACACCAGAAGATGTTTCTCGATTGGAAAAGCTACAAAAAACCAGACTAAAAGATCCGTTACTACTAACACTAATCGATCTTTCATTTGATGTAGAACCAATCGAAGCCAGTTTACATCCAGTGACTTTTATTTATGCCCAAGGTCTCTTGATTATTCATCTTTCAAAAAAAACGAGTCTTTTGGATGTCTTATTAAAAGAAAAGAATAAAAAATTGTTTACAGCTGAAGAGGTAATTTTTCAATGTATTCTCTTAATTTATGATCACTATATAAAAAAATTACGGCAAGAAAAAGAAAAAATTGATCGATTAGACCAAGCTGCTCATAGCACAACTGAGAATAAAGAACTGTTTGAACTAGCAAATGTCAAACGAACGATGGTTTATTTGGATCATAGCTTACGTGACCAACAAGAAACAGTTGATCGTTTGATTGAAAACAAGCCGATGATGGAGCGACTAGACAATGAATCTTTATTGTATGATGTTAAGTTAAGACAACGATTTACAAATAAAATGGTGAGTATTTATCGGGATTTGCTTGAGTCAATTGGAGAATTATTTTCAGATATGATTGATAATAATTTAAATCATATCTTGAAATATTTAGATTCCGCCGCTCTGGTCATTTCAATTCCTACTTTGTTGTTTGGTCTTTGGGGGATGAATACAGGCGGTTTACCTGGTGAAAAATGGTCATTGGGCACCTTGGTAATTGTTCTACTTGCTTTGGTTTCAACTGTTTTAGCCAGTGTTCATCTTTTCAGAAAAGACTACTCAAAGTAATTAAGGTTTAGTAGAGATGGTGTGGTTGACAAAACTATTTGCGACTTAAATTTACGAATAATGTGAAAGTGCACAAATCCATCTTTTTAAGGTCAGCTCGTATGACTGACCTTAAAAAGATTCAAAGAGAAATAATAAATCGGCATCAAATGGTAACGCTTTATCCATTTTTCAAGCAAAGAGTTTTTTAAGAACTTTCTATTTATTGGATTTTATTGTATAATTAACCGTTGAGGAGTGCCATACAGGACTCCTTCGTTTTTTCAGTAAAGGAGAATGTATGTTTTTAAAATATAAACCGACATGGATGGTTCAAGCTATTTACCAATTGGATCCTAACCAGTTGAAAGAAAAAGGTATCAAAGCAGTGTTGACTGATTTAGATAATACCTTAATTGCTTGGGATAATCCTGATGGCACGAAAGAACTTTACCAATGGTTAGAAATGATGAGAAAAGCCAAAATACCTGTAGTAGTTATCTCAAATAATAGTGCCGAAAGAATTGATCGTGTGATTGAAGAGTTATCGCTAGATTCGATTCCGCGAGCCTTAAAGCCATTTTCTTTCGGAATAAAGCGGGCGTATAAGCGCCTAGGGCTAAAAAAAGAAGAAGTTGTCATGGTTGGCGATCAATTAATGACAGATATTAAAGCTGCCAATAATGCAGGAGTTCGTAGTATTTTGGTTTCTCCTGTTGTAGAAACGGATAGTTGGAAGACGCGTATCAACCGTTTCTTTGAACGAAGAGTAATGAATCATTTGGTAAAGAAAAATCCTGATATGAAATGGCAAGGTGAGCTAAAATGACAGAAGAAATCCAGTGTATTGGTTGTGGGGCAATTATTCAAACGACCGATAAAGATAAGATAGGATATACACCAAAACAAGCCTTAGAAAATGGCCTGGAGTCGGGGGATGTTTATTGTCAACGTTGCTTTCGGTTAAGACATTATAATGAAATTCAAGATGTTTCTTTATCAGACGATGATTTTTTACGATTCCTTAATGAAATTGGTAAAAAAGAAGCATTGATTGTAAATGTGATTGATATTTTCGATTTTAACGGATCAGTCATTCCTGGACTTCATCGTTTTGTAGGGAACAACCCCGTTTTATTAGTGGGAAATAAAGTAGATATCTTACCTAAATCTTTAAAGCGTTCCAAGATGAGACAATGGCTAAAAGAAAGAGCACATGAAGAAGGGGTACGACCTGTAGATGTTTTATTAACCAGTGCTAAAAAACCACAAGAAATAACCGAGCTTCTTGGTGTCATTGAAGACTATCGTAATGGACGTGATGTGTATGTTGTAGGTGTCACAAACGTTGGGAAGTCTACTTTGATTAATCAAATCATCGAACAAACTGCTGGCGAAAAAGAAGTGATTACAACATCTCGTTTTCCTGGTACGACTTTGGATAAAATTGAAATTCCACTAGATGATGGTCATTTTCTTATTGATACACCAGGGATTATCCATCGCCATCAAATGGCCCACTATTTAGGGAAAAAAGATTTAAAAATAATTGCTCCTCATAAGGAAATTAAGCCCAAAATTTATCAACTAAACGCTGAACAAACGCTCTTTTTAGGTGGCTTAGCACGTTTTGATTTTCTACAAGGAGAAAAAAGTTCTTTTATCGCCTATGTAGCTAACGATGTAAAAATCCATCGTACAAAAACAATCAAAGCGGATAGTTTTTATGAGCGACATGTTGGTGATTTATTACAACCCCCACGTGAAGATGAAGTGGAGGACTTTCCTGAACTTGTTCGTTTTGAATTTTCTATCAAGGAAAAGACGGATATTGTTTTTGCTGGTTTGGGCTGGATTACAGTAACTAAACCAGGTATTGTCGCAGGATGGGCTCCAAAAGGGGTCGACATTATCAAAAGAAAAGCATTGATTTGAGGTGAAAAAATGAAATTATCAGGTAAACAAAAAAGTTATTTAAAAAGCCAGGCTCACCATCTACATCCGATTTTTCAAGTCGGAAAAGGCGGCTTAAACGATGCAATGGTTGTTCAAATAGAAGAAGCATTGGAAAAAAGAGAATTGATCAAAGTTTCTTTATTGCAAAATACGGATGAAGAAACAAAAGATGTTGCTCAAAGACTAGAAAAAGCGATCGGCTGTGAAGTTGTACAAATCATCGGTCGGGTCTTAGTTTTGTTCAAACCATCTTCTAAGGAAAAATATCAAAGACATTCAGTACAGTTGAAAAATAAGTAAGGAGGGAATCAAATGCAGACAAAAGTGACAAATAGGATTAAAACATTTCCAGAGACAAAAGATGCTTTTTCCAAAAAGAAACATCAAGTAGGCATACTAGGTGGAAACTTTAATCCTGTTCATTTGGCGCATTTGATTATTGCCGATCAAGTTGGAAATTCGTTAGGTTTGGAAAAAGTTTATCTGATGCCAGAAAATTTACCGCCACATATTGATGAAAAAAAGACAATTGCCAGCAAGCATCGAGTGAATATGCTAAAACTTGCAATAGAGGATAATCCGCTACTTGCTCTTGAAACCATTGAACTAGAACGACAAGGAAAAAGCTATACTCTAGATACAATGAAACTGTTAAAAGAAAAGCATCCTGACACGGATTATTATTTTATCATTGGCGGAGATATGGTAGAATATTTACCAAAGTGGTATCAGATTGACGAATTGTTAAAACTTGTGCAGTTTGTTGGAGTTAGACGGCCTGAATATTCTATAGAAACGCCGTATCCAATTATTTGGGTCGATATTGCCTCTATGGATATTAGTTCCCGTCAATTACGGAAAAAAATTGCACAAGGGTGTTCAGTTCGTTATCTAATTCCAGAAAAAGTTGTCGATTATATTCAAGAAGAAGGGTTATATTTGGATGAACTATAGCAATCAGTTTATTAAAATGGATCGTGCCAAGTTATTAGACAAGGTATCAAATAAAATGAGTCCCAAACGATTTCAACATGTCTTGGGAGTGGAAAAAGCGGCCATCTATTTAGCAAAAAAATATGGCGGGTCAATCGAAAAAGCAAGCATTGCTGCTTTAACACACGATTATGCCAAAGAACGTTCTGATCAAGAGTTTAAAGAGATGATCAAAAGAAAAAAATTAGATGAAGACCTTTTAAAATGGGGAAATCCAATTTGGCATGGAGTAGTTGGGGCCTTTTTTGTAGCCGAAGAGTTAGGAATTGAAGACGAAGACATTTTACAAGCGATAAAGTTACACACAACAGGTAGTGCAGATATGGACCTCTTGGATAAAATTATTTATGTTGCGGATTACATTGAACCTGGGCGCGATTTTCCTGGGGTCGATGAGGCGAGAAAAATCGCAGATGAAAACTTAGACAGAGCAGTAGCTTATGAAGCCAAACATACATTGGCTCATTTAATTGAAGAAGAGATGGCTGTTTATCCCAAGAGTTTAGAAACTTACAACTACTGGGTTTTAAAAATGAAAAAATAAAGGAGGAGAAGAATCATAGATAGTAAGCAAATTTTAGAAATTGCCGTACGCGCCGCTGATTCAAAGCGTGGAGAAGATATTTTAGCGTTAGATGTTCGAGAAATTTCATTGATAGCTGATTATTTTCTGATTTGTACAGGAAATAATGATCGTCAAATACAGGCAATTGTTGATGAAATACTAGAACAAGAAGAAAAAGCACAAGTTCCAATTTCTCGAGTTGAAGGGAAGAATGGTGCCAAATGGGTGTTGATTGATTTAGGCGAAGTCATCGTTCATGTGTTTAGTTCTTCTGAACGTTCTTTTTATAACCTTGAAAAACTTTGGTCAGACGCATCCAATCTTGACCTAAGTGATTGGATAACTGAGTAACCATGTCTTATGAAACATTTGCCTTCGTTTATGATGAGGTAATGGATGCTAGTTTGTATCAGCGCTGGCTAGATTTTTCATTTCGTCATCTAAACGGAAAAAAACAGATTCTTGAATTGGCTTGTGGCACTGGAGCTTTGGCTGTTGAATTTGCCAAAAAAGGCCTAGATGTCACCGCTTTAGATCTTTCCGAAGAGATGTTGATGGTTGCTACTCAACGTGCTACACAAGCAGCAGTTAATGTTCAATTCGTTGAAGGCGATATGCTTGATCTTACCAATATCGGTAGCTACGAAGCAGTCACTTGTTTTTCGGATTCTATTTGCTATATGGAAGATGAAATGGCAGTGCAACAGGTTTTTGATGGTGTTTATCAACTCTTAAAAGAAGATGGAATTTTTATTTTCGATGTCCATTCTCTTTATCAAATCGATGAAGTTTTTCCTGACTATAGCTACCATTATCAAACAGACGAGTTTGCCTTTTTGTGGGAAAGCTATTTGGGGAAAAATCCTCATAGTATTGAACATTTTCTGACATTTTTTGTTGAAGAGGACGAAGATTTATTTTCACGTGTGGATGAATTGCATCAGGAGAGAACTTACACGATAGCGGCTTATTTGACGATGTTGGAAAATGCTGGTTTTTCAAAAATTGAAAGCTATGCGGACTTTATGGATACGAAACCAAATGAAAAAAGTCGGCGTTGGTTTTTTGTTTGTAAAAAGTAGACTGAGAAATATCTCAGTCTTTTTTTAATAAGGGGGATGCAGATGCGAGCTAGTGGGGTTATTGCAGAATATAATCCATTTCATAATGGACATAGATATCATGTAGAAAAAGCACGAGAGATATCTCATGCAGAAGTAATAATTGCCGTAATGAGTGGCAATTTTCTGCAAAGAGGAGAACCTGCAATCATCGATAAATGGTCAAGAGCAAATGAAGCGTTACATAATGGTGTAGATTTAGTTGTCGAGTTACCTATTCAATGGTCTTTACAAGCTGCTGATTATTTTGGAAAAGGTGGAATCACCTTACTGAATGCCTTAGGGTGTGAAAGTATTTGTTTTGGTACAGATAGTGAAGATACCATAGATTATGAACAATTAGGCGCCTTTTTAAATCAGCATCAAAAGCAAATCGATGCTATTTTTTTGTCTTTTGAAAAGGATAATCTTACCTATGCACAAAAAATGGCAATGGCCTTAAAGCAACTGGATGCTTCGTTGGCAATAAATGCAGATCAGCCCAATCACCTGCTCGCTATGAGTTACGCCAAAGAAAATATGCAACTCGATCATCCTATGAAACTACAGGCAATAAAGCGAAAGGGAGCAAGTCATCTCTCTAAAAAAATAGAAGCACATTTTGCGAGTGCTACAGCAATTCGACAAGCTGTTTTTCAAGGAAAACAGGTGGAAGACGTTGTTCCAAATCAGACACGTCTGGATTTACAAAATAGCATTGTTTCTTGGGAAGATTACTGGCCATATTTGAAGTATCGTATTCAATCAAGTTCGCTTGAAGAGCTTCGAGAAATTTACCAAATGTCAGAAGGGTTAGAATACCGATTAAAAGAAAAGGTGACCGCTTCTTTATCCTTTTCAGAGTTTATCAACCAAGTAAAATCGAAACGATATACACAAACACGAATTCAGCGGTTGTTGTGTTATATCTTGTTAAATATTAAAGAAAAAGAGATGGAGGCAGCTTGGCAAACGAATGCCATCCGAATTCTTGGGTATACAGATAAAGGGAAAGACTATTTAAATCTATCCAAAAAGGAATTTTTATTACCAACTATTTCAAAAATTGGAAAACAAGAGGTGCAGCAGTATCCAATGATGGTAAAAAGTGATCGAATTTTTCAGATGGGGAATAAAGCAATTCGTGAACAAAACTTTGGAAGATTTCCAGTTCACGTATAAGATTAGAAGAAAATTACTTCACAAATGACTATTCGAACAGTATACTAGTAAAGGAACTTTTCCAGGTACTACAAAAAAAGAAAATATTAGGAAGCGAAGTGAAATTATGGGTCGTAAGTGGGCAAATATCGTTGAAAAAAAGACTGCGAAAGACGCAAATAATAGTAAAATTTATGCAAAGTTTGGAATTGAAATTTATGCAGCAGCAAAATCAGGTGAGCCTGACCCGCATTCTAATCAAAAATTAAAATTTGTTATTGATCGTGCCAAAACCTATGATGTCCCTAAACATATTATTGATCGCGCTATTGAAAAAGCGAAAGGGTCGGCAGATGAACAATTCTCAGAATTACGTTATGAAGGATTTGGCCCTAGTGGTTCGATGGTTATTGTTGATACCTTAACAAATAATGTAAATCGCACAGCTGGTGAAGTTCGCGCGGCTTTTGGTAAAAATGGCGGGAATATGGGTGTCACTGGTTCTGTTGCATATATGTTTGATAATACCGCCTTGTTTAGTTTTGAAGGTGAGGACGCTGATGACATTTTAGAAGATCTTATCGAAAAAGAAATCGATGTCCGCGATGTTGAAAACGAAGAAGGCTTCACGGTTGTTTACGGCGAGGCTGAAGATTTTCATATCATTCAAGAAGCGTTGAAAGAAAGAGGAATCGAAAAATTCATAACTGCTGAAATTCAAATGTTACCTCAAAGTGAACTAACATTGACAGAAGATGATCGTGAACAATTTGAAAAAATGATTGGCGTGTTGGATGACTTGGAAGATGTTCAAGCCATCTATCACAATGTTTCAATAGAAGAATGATTTGTTGGCTTCCAAACAAGACTGAAAAAATAAGTTTTGTTTGGAAGTTTTTTTTATGAATTTAGTATTTAGTAAAGGCAAGTTTGTAAATTTATGCTATTATAGGTAGTATATAATAAACGATTTTTTGAACGAAAGTCTGAATTGGAGGGAAGGCGATGGAAGAAAAAATTGTTTTGCAGCCCTTTGATCGTATTTTGAGCGGTTTTGAAAAACTTTCAGAAGTCTCCATTTCTATTTCTGATTGCTCAGAAATTTGTCGAAATTATCAATCCTTTGGTGTAGAAGGTTATCGCTTAGGGGATTATGGTGGAGCAAGTTATCTAAATCGCTACTTAGGATGTACAGTCGATCGGGCACCTATGTTAATGTATAAGAAAAAATATCTTATTCCAATGGTTTTTCGTTCAGCACCTGAATCTTGGAACCTTTTTAATGAATCAACGCGTTTTACTGGTTTCTTTTACCTTTTAGAATGGTTATTAAGCTTCCAACCTGAAAAAGCAATTATTGATTATCATAAACTAGGAAACCCTTCGAATGAAAGTGACCGTGCCATTATTGACAGTGCTTATATTGTTTTTCGATTATCTGAAATTGTTGATGGGGCGGGTTTTCCAATTAGTCAGATGACTTGTGTTGAAGAATTTTCTTTATGGAATCGTGGTTATCGTTTGATAGATAATGGGCAAATCGGTCGTCACAGTCGTGCTTTTGATATTGAAAATGAAAAAAACGTGTCAGAATTACAGATGATTTTAAAAATAGTCAAGTTGAAATACCCACAAACAATCTTGTTTATTTAAAACGACCGAGAATCGGATATCTCGGTCGTTTTTCATTATTCCTTTTTTAATTCATAGTATTTTGGAGCAATTTTTTCTTGTAGGGGACATTTTTCAAAAGAAATTAACTGCAGTTCGTGCATAGCTCTGGTGACTAGCGTGTAAAAAATCAATTGATCGTTTGAAGTTGTAAAATTTTGTCCGATATTCCAAGCTAAAACTCGATCGAATTCTAAACCTTTTGCTAAAAATGCAGGAATGATTAAGGTTGAACGTTTCATAAAATCTTCTTCTGACAGAATTAATTGGACATTTTGTTTGCTTTTATCGGATAATTTTTGGTAAAGATCTTGGCATTCTTGTCCGGTTTTACAAATAATCGCGGTGCGCCAAGAATTGGTTGGTTCAGTGTTTAAAAATGTTTTCTCAAGCCAATAAATACCTGACTCTTCTGAATCTAATTGTCTCCAGACAGGTTTTTTTCCGTTTCTAGCAGTAGTGACTACAATTTCTTCTTGTGTTAAAAGTTGATTGGAAAAATCCGTGATTTCTTTTGTAGATCGATAACTTGTTGTTAATTGATAATGTGTAATTGATTCTTTTGGAAACAGTTCTTCAAGATGATTGATGATTGTTTCATTACCAAATACCTTTTGATTTAAATCACCACAAATAGTAAAACCGGCTTTTGGGTATAAACTTCGTAATAAAGCAACTTGCGCTGGTGGAAAGTCTTGCATCTCATCAATAAAAATCAAGCGAGCTTTTTCTTCAACGTAAACAGGATACAATTGTTTCATCAACAAAAAATATAAAAGGCCATCGGATTGAGAAAGTTCTTTGTTACGGATGTTTTTTTGAATATTTTTTATTGAATGCTGCCATTCTTTAGTTGAAATATTATATTGTTCAAGCAAAGTAGAGGACGTCTGACTCAAAAAGTGAATGTATTGTTTTGGTAAGTTGACAAATTGGTAAGATTCTATCCCTTTTTGAAGAGAACGGAATTTCCGATGGGCAATTTGTTTTTTATATTTTCGTAAAAGTTGTCGTTCCTTTGTCTCGGAATATTCCATATTCGGATCATTTTTGAATGCTATTTCCATTTTTTCTTCAGCTGCTTTTCTTACCCATTCTTTTTTTGCTTCCTCTTTTTCTAATCCGCCAATTTTTTTTAAAATCTTTGTTTGTAATAATTGGGTTCGTTGATACAAGGGTAAGAGAAAATTAGTCTCTTGATACCATTTCCGAATATCGCTTTTTTTAATATAAGTCGTTCCTTTTACTTTTAAATCTCTAAATAAAGGGCCGTGTGAGGCGATTAACTTTCCATATTTTTCTAGTTCTGATACTAAAGAGACACTGCTCTTAAGTCGTTTTATAGGATCTTGTTCACTGCTTAAAAACGTTTCTTCTTCCTGCTGTTCTTTTTGACTAATCGTCAGTTGAGGTAATAATCCACTTAAGAATGAGCGGAAAGTTTGTGTTGGAACTTCTGTTTCTCCCAAAGAAGGGAGCACTCTGGCGATATAATCGGAAAAAAGATGGTTAGGGGAAAATAAGAGAACCTCTTTTTCATCGAGCCATTGTCGGTTGTGATAAAGAAGATAAGCGATTCTTTGCAACAAAGCAGAAGTTTTTCCACTTCCGGCTATTCCTTCAATTAAAAGATACTTACTATGTGTATCACGGATAATTTCATTTTGAGCTTTTTGAATGGTGGATACAATATTTTTCATTTGAGCAGAAGAGGCTTCGTCTAAAACGTCTAAAAGAAACTCATCATTGATCATTTCAGATGTATCGACCATCGACAAGAGTTTACCTTCTTGGATTTTAAATTGACGTTTAAGTAGCAATTCTACTTCAAATTTTTCTGAATCTGTTTCATAGTAGGCGGTCCCTAATTCTCCTTCGTAATAAAGGTTAGCAATTGGTGCGCGCCAGTCAATAATGATGGGTTCATCACTAGGATCACGTAGAGAGTCAATTCCTAAATATAACGTTTCTTTTGGCTCTTCGTCTTCTTTAAAATCGATTCTTGCAAAATAGGGATTGTCTTCCATAACTTGAAGGTTTTTAATCCGTTTTTCTTGAGATTCTGAGGTTTTATAGCGCATGGTTAATTCTTGTTCATGTTGTTGGTACTCTAACACAGACTCATAAAAAGACTCTTCTGATCCAGTTCGTATTTTTTTATCGGAAATTTCTTTTAGTTCTTTTTGAAAAAAATTCGTGTTTTCTTTTTGTTGCTTTTGGATCACGTCTTGTTCATTTTTTATAAAATCAATAGTTTTGTTTAAATGTATGCTTTCTAGTTCTCGTTCATTCATCAAAAATGACCTCCTTGTCAAATGACGCCATAAAAGTATACCACATAACAAAGATAAGAGGAAAGAAAAGTTAAGAAAGATTTAGGTGAAGGTTTTTGCATTTTTTCTAATCGATAGAAAAAATAGAGGAAGTGGTGATTGTTCAAATCAGAAGTTATCTAAATGAATATATGGTTTTATTTTTGCATAAAATATAAAAATTGGGTTAAAATAAATAGTTAGAGAAACAGATAGTGAACGAGTATAAAAAGGAAAGGAGAATTTTTGTGCGTAGTGAAAAAGTAATGTATCAAGTGATTTTAAAGGTCGCAAGAAAGTTGCCTCAAGTAAAAGCCATTGCACTTAGTGGTTCTCGTGTAAACCTGAATGCGCCAAAAGACGATTTTCAAGATTACGATATTGTCTATATTGTTGAAGACAAAGAAGAATTGTTGAAAGAACGTGGTTGGTTAGACGAATTTGGTGCTCGTCGGATCATGCAGACGCCAGAAGAAATGACACTTTTCCCGCCTGAGTTGGGTGAACGGTTCACGTTCTTAATGCTTTTTGAGGATGGCAATCGTATTGATTTGACTTTGTGTCCTGTTGCTGCAATCGACGAATGGTTGGCAAACGAACCCATGGTTAAAATTTTGGAAGATTCCAATCACTTATTAGAAGATAAGGTAATGCCTATTCAACCAGAGACTTATCAAATGTCGCAAGCCTCAACTGCTACTTTTCAAGATTGTTGCAATGAATTTTGGTGGGTATCTACCTATGTTGTGAAAGGTTTATGTCGTAAAGAATTGACGTATGCGAGCGATCATCTGTATAACAATTGTCAACAAGAATTATTACGATTGTTAAGCTGGCAAATTATTTTTGAAAAAGGTCCAACAGATATGGGTAAAAATTATAAGTATCTCTTCTCCTATAATCCTCAGTTAACAGATGAATTTAATCAGCTTAGAGATTTTACTAGTCTTGATAATTGTTGGCGATCGCTGGTAGCAACCCAATATTTCTTTCATCAACAAGCACTTAATTTTTCTACAAAAACGGGTTTTTATTATGATGAAAAAACAGCAGAAAAGATAATGAGATATACAAAACAGTATAAGGAGTCTATTAATTCTTAAAAAAGTTCTCAATTCTAAGGATTATCTCTAGACGAACCAGAATCTCTAAACTATACTGGAAAGGAATGTGAAAATTTAACCATCCAATAGATTGAAGAAGTTAGTTAGGAGAATAGATATATGTGTGGTATCACCGGATTTGTAACAAACAAGTATACAGAGCAAGAAAAAGACCAACAAATAACCAAAATGATGGATCGTATTATTCACCGGGGACCTGATAGTTCCGGTAAATTTATTGATCAAGGAGTAGCATTGGGATTTCGACGTTTAAGCATCATTGATCTTAAAGGCGGAAGTCAACCAATTTTTAATGAAGATGATAGCAAAGCCGTTGTTTTTAATGGTGAAATCTATAATTTCCAAGAATTACGAGCAGAACTAATTGAAAAAGGCCATATCTTTTCTACAAAAGCTGATACAGAAGTTATTTTACACGGCTATGAAGAATATGGCGCGGACATTGTAAAAAAACTACGGGGAATGTTCTCTTTTGCTATTTGGGACCGCGAAAAACAAGAACTTTTTGGCGCTCGAGATCATTTTGGTATCAAGCCTTTTTACTATTATCAAGGAAAAGACAGCTTTCTTTTTGGATCTGAAATAAAAAGCTTTTTGGATCATCCAGACTTTGTGAAAGAGGTTAATCCAAGAGCGTTAAAACCATATATGACCTTTCAATATCCTGCCACTGATGAAACTTTTTTTAAAAATGTTTACCGTGTGCCAGAAGGTCATTATTTTTATGTACGTAATGGCAAGGCTGAATTTACCCAATACTGGGATGCAACGTTTACTGAAGAAAAAATGACAGAAGAAGAAGCCATTGATCGTATTGATAAAGCGGTACAAGAATCAGTCAATGCTCACTTGATTAGTGATGTTAAATTAGGAACTTTTTTGTCAAGTGGTGTTGATTCTAGCTTAGTTACAGCTATCAGTCGTCCTAATTATACCTTTTCCATTGGCTTTGGAGATAAGACTTATAATGAATCTCACGAAGCAAAAAAATTAACCGAACGCTTGGGATTACGTAATTTTTCGAAGCTTGTGACTAGTGAAGAGGCATTTTATGCTTTTCCTGAAATTCAATATCACTTGGATGAACCTTCATCAAATGCTTCCTGTGTGCCACTTTATTTTCTGGCTCAATTGGCCAGTGAACAAGTAAAGGTTGTTTTATCTGGTGAAGGGGCAGATGAACTTTTTGCTGGCTATACAAATTATGGCTTCGAAACGCATTCAAAAGTAGTGCGAGTGTTTGCCCAAGGTCTAAAGAAATTGCCTAAAAAATCGCGGTATCATCTTGCGCACACCTTTAAAAAAATGCCTAATTTTCATGGCAGACTTCATTTGTATGAATCATTAGCACCAGCAGAAGAATTTTTTATTGGTCAGGCCTTTGTTTTTGGCGAAGAAGAAGCGAAGGGATACTTACAACCAGCCTATCAAAAAAGTGAAAGTGTCCATGAAATTGTTGAAAAACAATATAAAAAAGTTCCTGATTTACCAGAAGTAAAGAAGATGCAATATTTGGATGTACACCAATGGATGCCCAAAGATATTTTATTAAAAGCTGACAAAATGACTATGGCTCATTCTCTAGAAGCTCGCACACCACTTTTAGATGTCCGATTAATGGAAGTAGCAGAAACGATTCCAGTAAAATATTTAATCAATTCTAAGAATACAAAATATGCCTTTCGTAAGGCCGCAAATCGACATTTGCCTGATGAATGGGCGGATCGAGAAAAGCTTGGATTTCCTGTACCGATAAAAGATTGGTTACATGAAGAACAATTTTATAAAGAAGTGCGTTCGGTCTTTGAAGCTGATTTTGTTTCTGACTTTTTTGACCAAGAAAAGATTTTAGAACTTTTGGATAAAAATTTTCGTCAAGAAGTAGATGGTCGTCGGAAAGTATGGACAATTTATGCGTTTTTAGTATGGTACAAAGTCTATTTTGTTGATGAAAAAATTCCTACATCAACATATGAACGTGCAATGTGATATAATAAAAGCTAAAATAGAAAACTGAGATAAGTGAGAAAGAATGTGGTTTTAAAGTGAACGGCAAATTAAATGAACGATTTCTACCTATATTATTAGGTAGTGATATTAATGTTTATGGTATGGCGCGATCTTTTCATGAGGAATATGGAATTGTTTCAGAGGCTCACAGTGCTGCTTTTTTATCAGCAACTAAATTTAGTAAGATCGTTAACGTCTTTGCCCACGAGAATTTTGACGAACCTGAAACGTTTATAAAAGTCATGAGAGAATTAAAATTCAAATATAAAGACGATCCCCGTCAATTACTAATAGTTCCTTGTGGTGACGGCTATACGGAATTGGTTGCTCGTTATAAAAAGGAACTTTCGGTTGATTTTATTTGTCCAACAGTTGACTACGATTTGCAACAAATATTATCTAACAAAGTCTTGTTTTATGAAACTTGTGAAAAGTATGGATTACCCTATCCTAAAACTATGATTATCACCAAGGATTCTTTTGAAAAAAAACAAAAAATAGAATTATCCTTTGATCTTCCCGTCGCCTTGAAACCGGCAAATAGTGTAGAATATTTGGATGTTCAATTTGAAGGAAGAAAGAAAGCTTTTATCTTATATTCACTTGAAGAAGTAAATGATGTGTTGAAAAAGATATATCAAGCTGGCTATACTTCAGAAATGATTTGCCAAAACTTTATTCCCGGTGATGATTCCAGAATGCGCGTTTTAAATGCTTATGTTGACCAAAATCATAAGGTGAGAATGATGTGTTTAGGACATCCATTATTAGAAGACCCAACGCCACAATCAGTCGGTAACTACGTAGCTATTGTTCCTGATTATAACGAAAAAATTTACCGACAAATAAAAGAATTTTTAGAGAAAATCCAATATACTGGCTTTGCTAATTTTGATATGAAGTATGATGTCCGTGATGGAGAATACAAGCTGTTTGAAATTAATTTGCGTCAAGGTCGAAGCAGTTTTTATGTTACTTTAGGTGGGTATAATTTAGCTAAATATTTAGTGGAAGATTATATTTTGAAACTGCCTTTTAAAGAAACGACATATGCCAAAGGAAATAAGTTGTGGATTGGCGTACCAAAGAAAATCCTAAAAAAATACATTGTTTCTGGCCCTGATAAGGAAAAAGCATTGAATTTCATCAAAAAAGGTGACTATGGGTCGACAATCAACTATAAAAAAGATATGAGTTTTAAACGATTTTTACTTATACAGCATATGTTTTATACTTATTATGATCGTTACAAAAAATATTTTAAAAAGAAATAAGTGAAGCCAATGAAAAATTTTTTTGTGGTGTTAGGCGGTATGGGAACGATGGCAAGTGAGAGTTTTATCCACGTTTTAAACCAACGAACACCAGCATATTCGGATCAAGAGTATTTAAATTATGTACTTGTTAATCATGCGACAGTTCCTGATCGAACAGCTTTTATCCTAAAACGATCCCAAGAAGATCCTCGTCAAGCTTTAATTGAAGACATTAAACAATATGACAAACTGGGACCTGATTTTTTTGTGTTGACCTGTAATACCGCTCATTATTTTTATGAAGAGCTTTCCCAAGTGACAACACGACCGCTTTTACACATGCCCAAGTTAGCTGTTAGGGAAATTTTGCAAGAAAATGAAGGGAAAAAAGGAAAAATAAAAGTCGGATTATTAGCAACTGAAGGGACCGTGCAATCAAATATTTATAGTCAAGAGTTAGAAAATACCGGGCGAATTGAAGTTCTGATTCCTTCTGATAAGTGGCAACAAAAAGTAACGGATTTGATTTATCGTGATGTCAAAGAAAAAAAGTTCTTCAACCATGAGCTGTACCAGGAGATTCTTCACTATATGATAGTAGAAAAGCAGTGTGATGTGTGTTTATTAGGTTGTACGGAATTGTCATTAATGGAAGCAAATGCACCAAAGCACTTCTATCCAGTTGTTGACGCACAATCTGTTTTAATTGATGAGACCTTAAAACTTGGTATTGAAATGCAAAAAAATAGGTAATAAGATAGCACTCAGCTTTCCTTCAATGTTCGCTTGAGTGCTATTTTGTTAGGAGGAAATTATTCGTGGAAACTTATATCGATAAAAATCGAGAAACAATTGAAAAGAGTAAATTGGCGGACAATTAAAGGCTGGCTTTACTTTGCTTGATATTTTTCAAGACACGAATGGGAGCGGTCGTTTGCTGAAGTAAATATTCCAATTTTTTTTGGCCACTAAAAGTCAGAAAAAAGGTGAGTTCTATCTGGTTTACAACAACTAACCAAGGAATGAATCCCATCAAATTCTCACATCCACTTTCATAAAAATTTAAAGATCAAAGTAGTGAGTATGGATTATTCAAAATAGCAGCTTTTAGTATCTTTGCAGAGTATATGCAATTGTTTTTCGGTTGTTCTTTTTTCAGAAAGTTTAGGTAAATTAGACAAAGAAAAGAAAGCAGCTTGGGAAGTCTCGAGATTGTCGATAAAGGCACCTTCCAAGATTTCACAATCAAATACGAGCTTATAATATTGAAAAGCTTGAGGAATATCTTTACGTAAGTTTGTATCGAAAACTGCTTTTAACTTGTTTGTTCTCACCGTTAATCCTGTCTCTTCCCACACTTCTTTTTCTACATTTTCTAAAGGAGAAAAGCCAATATCAGCATATCCTCCTGGTAAGGACCATTCTTTGGTTTTGGCATCTTCCACCAATAGTATCTTATCTTTTTCTTTGATCCAAGCTCTGACGTCCACTTTAGGCGTTTGATAACCAACTTCATTTTTAAATAGTTCTTCTATGACTTCAATGGGTTCATTCCCTAGTTTTTCTAATAGTTGTAACGAAAGTTCGCGAAGTTCTTGATACCGTTGTTTATCAAAGTCATCTTGTCCATATTGAAGACCTGCTTGAGAAATTGAAAAAAGTCGTTTGTAGATAGATAAATATTCCATAGGATACCTACTTTCAAATCATTTGTTTAAAGTTTACCATTAATGATACACTAAAGTAAATGGAGGTCTTGAAAGTGAGCAAAATACAAATCAAAAGAGCTTATGTAGAAAATGATCCTTCCGATGGTAAACGAGTATTAGTTGATCGAATGTGGCCAAGAGGGGTCAAAAAAGAAACTTTGGCTGTCGATCTTTGGGAAAAATCGATTGCTCCAACAAGTGATTTAAGAAAGAAATTTGGCCATGATCCCCAAAAGTTTGATTGGTTCAAAAAAGAATATATCAAAGAACTGAATCAAGAAGAAGAGACTGAAACGTTTGTCAAACAGATAAAACAATGGGTGAAAGAAGACGAGAATGTCACTTTAGTTTATGGAGCAAAAGATGAAAAGCATAATCAAGCGGTCGTTTTAAAAGAATATTTGGAAAAAAAGTTAAAAAAATGAAACATATCAGCTATCATTTTTTACCAAAAAGTAAAAAATTCAAACATGAGACTTGCATATTTTTTTGAAAAGTGGTTAAATAAATGCATAATTGATTGATGAGAAAGACAACCAATCAAAGTGACTTTTACAAGAGAGGAAATGCTAGGCTGAAACTTTTCCAAAAGTATCCTTTGAAACGGACCACTTTCAAGACCTTTGTGAACAAAGGCGGTCGTCTCCGTTACAGCGAATGAGAAACACAAGTTGTGTTTGAAATTTAGGTGGAACCACGTTTATTCGTCCTAGTGTCTAGTTATGACACTGGGGCTTTTTTGTTTAGTCGTGTTCTCTATCAATCAAAAATTAGGAGGAAAAATAATGATTACTATTACATTTCCAGATGGTGTCCAAAAAGAGTTTCAAAGTGGAATTACCACAAAAGAAATTGCAGAAAGCATTTCAAAAAGTTTAGCAAAAAAAGCATTGGCAGGAAAATTCAATGAACAATTAATTGATTTAAATCGTTCAATTGATGAGAATGGATCGATAGAGATTATAACACCTGA
>DXDB01000152.1 GCA_019115705.1 Candidatus Tetragenococcus pullicola
AACTCAATATCTTTTTTTAAAATATCTGGTCTGTCTAGCCATTGATCTGGATTATAATCTGCTCCATGTAAAATTTTTTCTTGAACCATAATTTATTTCTATCCTTTCGTACCTCCAGCAGTTAATCCAGAGACAAATTGTTTTTGTAGTAATAAGAAAACTAAGGCAACAGGAATACTAATTAAAATGGCCCCTGCAGCAAAGGTAGTATAACTAGCTCCCATTTTATCAGTAACTAATTTATAAAGCCCTATTGGCAGTGTATAGTATTCTGGATTCCTTAATAGAACTGATGATAAAGCAAAGTCACCTAGAGGACCAGTAAATCCATTCATTGCTACAACAGCTAGCATTGGCCTAGAAAGAGGTAATATAATTTTCCTGAATATCGTAGTGTTACTTGCCCCATCTAATTTAGCACTTTCATCTAATTCCATTGGTATTGAATCAAAATATCCTTTTAAAAGATACGTATTCATGGGAATTTGCCCCCCCACATAAACTAAGATGAGCATCCAGTGGCTATTTATTAAACCTAGCATTTGTGCTAATACAAAGATAGCAATTAATGCTGAAAATTGAGGAATCATTTGCAATAACATAAACATAAGTAGTCCATTTTTTCTCCCTTTGAATCTAAAGCGAGAAAAAGCGTAAGCCGTAAATGATACGCATACCAAGGATAAAATCATAGTAAAAAAACTAATTTTTAAAGAATTTAGATACCATTGTCCATATAATAACGAACTTTCTCCAGCAAATAACCTTCTATAATGATTTAATGTTGGGTTTTTAGGTATGATACTTGTACTTACTAAACTATTTCCTGGATTAAAACTCGCACCTACAGTCCAAAGCAGAGGATAGATAACTATAACAACCATAAAAATTAAAACTAAATAAGTAAAAAACATGCGAATAACTCGTTGTTTTTTTATACTTGAATTTGATGATTTCATATCATGATTCCTCCTTAAATGAATTCGTCCGTTTAAACTGCCATAATGCAATGCCAACAACAAAAATAGATAAAAGGATGGTTAATGCTGCAGCTAATGCATATTGACTATTTTGCATGGTTAATTTATATATCCAAGAAACTAATATATCTGTTCCTCCAGCAGTGGATCCTGGTACTGCTGGTCCACCAGAATTAAACAGATAAATAATATTAAAATTATTAAAGTTAAATGTGTATTGAGTAATGATGATTGGAGCCATAGAATAAAGGACTAATGGTAAAGTAATATTTTTGAACTTTTGAAAAGCACTAGCTCCGTCAACTGTAGCTGCTTCATATAAATCATCTGGAATTGATTGCAAGGTTCCCGTAGTAACAATAAATATGTATGGAAATCCTAACCAACCTTGCATAATTAAGAGTGCTACTCTACTCCAAGTGGGATCGTTTAGCCAAGGAATAGGAGAGATATTTAAAAAGTCTAATACCACATTATTTACAGCACCAAACGAATCATTAAATAAACCAGAAAAAACTAAAATCGTAACAAAACCTGGAACTGCCCACGGTAATACCAAAATCGTTCGAAATAATTTTTTGAATTTCACCTCTTTTTGATGAACTAAGATGGCTAAAAACACACCTAAAGCAACTTGAAGTGTAGAGGCTACCACAGTCCAAATAACCGTCCACCCCAAAACATCAATAAAAGTTTTTCTCCATATGTCTACAGTAAATATTTTTCTAAATGTATCTAGTCCCACCCAATCGGCCAAATTTGCTGGCGCCGAGTGGTACAAATCATAGTTAGTAAATGCCAATGCAATACTGAACATCAAAGGAAATACTACTGAAAATATTAATAATAGCAAACCAGGAGCACTCAATAAATAAGGATATCCTGCTTCTATAACAGCATGGTAACTTTCTTTTAAAGAACTTGGTTTTTGTTTTCTTTCTCTAGCTTTTCCTACTTTATATGCATCTCGAATGTTTAAATAATAAAAAAATAAACCTATACACAACACAATAACAGCGATTAAACCTTCTGCTAGAAGAAAAATGGAGTTATCTCTAGGGAGTTCTGTGCCTAAAGTAACGATTCCCCATAATCCCATGTTAAATAAGTCTTTAAATGTAAAAATATAAATTAAAAATAAGAACAAAAAAAGTAGTCCTTTCAAGTATTGCTTATTATATAATTGGCCTACTCCAGGAACAATCGACATAATAGCAGCTTTTTTTGCTATCGGATTACCTTTATTCTCTGTTTTCTTCATGTCTTCCCCTCCTATTTATTTAGGAGATGATTTACTAAATCATCTCCTAAAATCTTTTGCTATTACTTATTCGCAGCAATTGCTGATTCAATATTAGAAACTCCTTCTGCTAAAGCCTCTTTAGGATCTGCTTTACCAGATGCTATTGTTTGTAATGCAGCATCGTAAGATTCCCATACTTGATTCATTTCTGTAATATTTGGTGTTAATTCAGCATATTTTGATTGTTCAGCAATTGCAACTGCACTTTCACTTTCGTTTAAAATAGGATCATCGGATAAAGATTCTACTGCTGGAATTTCCTGAGTAATTTCATATCGCGTTTTTTGATTTTCTTCATTACTTAAAAACTTGACAAGTTTTTCTGCTAAATCTGGATTTTTAGAATAGCTACTTACATTATAACTTTTGACTCCTATAAAAGAACTCATATGTTCTCCATTATCAAGCATAGGTAATTCCTTAACTCCGTAATTTATTCCAGCTTCTTTATATGGATCTATCGCCCATGGACCTGAAATAACTGCTGCTGCTTTTCCTTCTGTGAATAAAGAATCCAACGTATTGGTACCTTGTTCACCAATTATTCCAGAAGGAAAAACTTTTTCATCATAAAATTTCTTAATAATATCTGCGCCTTCAATGGCTCCTTCGTTCGCTAAACCAATGTCAGTTGCATCAAAATTCCCCTTCTCATCAGTATTAAATATATATCCTCCGTATCCATTAATGATTTCGTAGGCATAATATAACTGATCAAAAGTTGCGATTAAGCCATATTGATCTTTTCCTGAACTAGTTCTATCTAACGAATAGTCATACCATTCACCTAAGGTAGTCGGAACTTCTTCCTCTGATACAATATCTTTATTATAAAACAAAAGTTGTGTTTCTACAGCGTAAGGAAGCCCATAAACCTTCTCATCGATTATTTGTGATTGCATAGCTGAATCTGTAAAACTATTTTGTGTCTCTTCATCGACCTCTATTTCTTTAAGTAGTCCTTCTGTAACAGCTGTGCCTATCTGATCACCAGGTATCGCAATTACATCTGCTCCAGTACCAGCAGGCCCATCTAAACGTAAATCCTCAATGTTTTGGGCGTATGCTTTTTCTACTACCTTAATTTTAACGTCATTATCTTTTTCAAATTTTTCTATCGCTTCTTCTGTACCTTTAGCTTTCTGCTGATCCTCCCAAACTAATAAGTCATACTCTTCATTTCCTTTTTTGGACTCTTTAGATGAATCAGTATTCGAGTCCGTTGGTCCACATCCGGCAAGCAGCAATAATATTGCACTAGCAACTAAAAAATTCTTTTTTTTCATTGTAAAACCTCCATTTTTTTGAAATCGATTTCTACAGTTATTATAATACAGTACTTTACTACATTTGTAAATATATTTTCTTTATAAAGTAAATTTATTTTTTTATTTAGTAAATTAAAAACCTTAATAATGTTTCAATTTCAATAACTTTGTTTACTATTTATGTTTTGTAGTTTACTATTATTACAAAAGAATCTATCTAAAAAACAAAGGAGCTCTACATGGTTACTATTAAAGAAATTTCTAAAATATCTGGTTATTCTCAATCTACCATATCTAGGTTATTTAAAAATGATCCCTCACTTTCAATTACTCAAGAAACAAAAGAAAATATAATAAACACAGCTTTATCTTTAGGTTATGATCGTGCAAAAATACATGCACCCTTGTATAAAATAGGAATCTTATTTTGGTTGCCTAAAGGACAAGCCATGGAGGACATTTATTTTACGCAAATACGTGATGCCTTATTAGAATACGGAAAAAAATTAAATATGGAAATGACAATTCTTACTGAACATGATGAGATCAAAAATCTATCAAAAAATTTTTCTGGTTTTATAGCTATTGGGGAAATCACAAAAGAAGATTTACAACTTTTATATGATCAGAGCATGAAAGGCGTAGTGCTTGAAATCAATCCATTACCATATTTATTTGACACAGTTAAACCAGACACTGACTTTTGTATAAAAAATAGTATAGATATCTTAATAAATAATGGCATTAAAAAAATAGGCTTCCTTGGTGGTAAATTCCATAATCCTCAAACTAATCTCTATGAGTTAGACAGTCGAGAGGTAACCTTTAGATCTTACATGAAAAAACTAAATCTATTAAAAGAAAACTATATTTTTTCAGAAGGAAAATTTACCGTTGAACAGGGGTATAATCTAGCTTGCAAAATGTCGGATACTTTAGAAGAAAATTTACCAGAAGCTTGTGTAATTGCCTCTGATACTTTAGCAGTAGGGGCTCTACAAGGGTTCCATGAGAAAAAAATAATTCTACCACAAGATATGAAAATAATAAGTATCAATGATTATGAAATTTCAAAATTTGTTTCTCCACCACTAACTACTTATCATATAGATACACAAGAAATGGCAAAAACAGCAATCGATCTTCTTTCAGACCAACTTATTTATCAAAGAAAGATTAACAAAACGGTGTTACTTGGTTCAACTTTAGTCATCAGGAAAAGTTTTATTCCTAGTGACTAAAGTTGAATATATGATTTAGATTCAATAAAAAAACAAAAAGTATTATATAAACTATTGATGATACTTCTTCTCGTTATTTCTGTTCCTTTAGCAAATCTTTTTTATTATGATTCATAAAATATTTATGATTGTTTCTACAAAATACAAATACTTTTTATCTCACTATCGACAATTATCAAAAAGCCTCCAAATCTGGAGGCTTTTCATTTTTTCTATAATTTTTTGGAACCTAACTTTTGATGAAACTCCGGATCTTTTGGCGTGGATGGATCCACACCTCGCAGCAATGGAATTTTAGCACAAATCAATTGCATTGGTAGAATAAAGTTAAACGTTAAAGCATCTGGATCTTTTATAGTTGGCAATACTAGATCAGCTTTTTCTGATTCGTAATTTGTGATTAAGAAAATTGAATCTGACCAACCAGATAAAACTTCTTTCATTTTAGTTGCTCGTTGTTCACTGCCATCGTCGAAAATAAAGACGGTCGATTCTTCATTAATGGCGTTATAAATACCATGAATAAACTCTTCGAACTCGTAACCAGTTACAGGACATCTCATAGTTTCCAGCATTTTCAAGGCACTTTCTAAAATATCGCCATACATGGTGGCTGGTCCTGTCACACGAATTTCTTTTGCCTTTGTTAGAGTATCTTTATGGTTATTTATCCATTCCAAAGAAACGTCATAAACTTTTTTAAATTGATTCGCTGCTTCTTTGGCTGCCTCTACTTTTTCAGCTACAACTCCTGAAGAAATCTTCCCTTGTTCAGATCCGATTGCCAAGGCAAGTAGTAAGAGGTTCAGTTTCGTCGTATAAAATCCTTTTGTTTTTGCACCCGCTAATTCCTCTCCACAGTCTACAGTCAATACAAAATCAGCCATTTCGTCAATAAAGGCATTTTCTTTACCAGCCATTGAAGCAGTCATGCACCCTTTTTCTTTGGCCAGTTTCATTGCATTGTAAGTCGAATAAGACCCTCCACCTTGAGAAATACCTACAACTAACGTTTGCTCATTGTTTGTTAAAAAGCTATCTTCAGTAATCGAAAATGGATACATGGCGGTCACTTCCATTTTCAACAAATGTTGTAATTGTCGACTCATCTGTAATCCCGAATGATAACTCGTACCTGATCCTGTTAAAATAATCTTTTTGATGGGAGCTTTTTTTACCTCTTCAAAAAGTGCATCTGCTTGATCAATGATGTGTATCATTTTTTTCGGTGTTTCTAATAAATATGTTTCAATAGTAGCCATTTATATCCTCCTTTTATAATATGCCAATCCAATACATCAAAATTCCAAAAACAATAATTCCGACAGTCAGCCAAGCAACGCTGACTTTTTTCATTAATTTGTAAATTCCAAAAGTAAAGACAAGTGGTAACATTTTGGGTAAAATTTGATCTAAGATATCTTGAACGACGATTTCTGCACCACTAATACTCCATTTTAAAGGTGTGGTAATATTAAGCATTGTAGCAACCATTCCACCAACTACTGCTAATCCGATGATTGTTGCTACAGACATGATTTTATCCATCAAGCCTTCACGTTGGATACGTTCTAAAGAATTAACGCCCACTTGATATCCCATTTTTAAGCCAAATATCCTTACCAAGAAATTGGGAATATTGTAAATCAGTAAAAAGAGCAGTGGACCAAAAACATTACCATCCTTTGCTAAAGAAATACCGATACCTGCCGCAATCACACGTAACGTTCCCCAAAAAATCGAATCTCCAATTCCTGCCAAAGGTCCCATAAGAGATGCTTTTACGGCACTGATAGATTGCTCATCAAAGCTTGGATTATTAGCATTTTCTTCTTCCATGGCACTAGAAATCCCCAAAATGATGGGTACTACAGCAGGGGTTGTATTAAAAATTTCTAAATGTCTTGTGAGAGCGGCGGCCTGTTGACCTTTTTCTTTATACAATTTTTGAATTACTGGAACCATCGAATAAGCATATCCGATATTTTGCATACGCTCATAGTTAAAAGCGCCTTGTAAGGCAAAAGATCTCCAAAATACACTCCGAAGTTCTTTATTCGATACTTTATTCAAAGTCAATCTCTCCTTCCGTTAAATTACTGGCAGTTTCATTGTTAGACTCCTTTTTATTAGTTTGTAGGTAAAAATTCAGAACAACAGCAATACAAGCTGCAAATAGAGCAATGGCCGTGATATCAATGTTTAGATAAGCTGCAGCTAAAAAGCCGAGGAAGAAAAACGGTGCCATCTTTTTAGTAAATAGCATATCCATTAAGAGAGCAAATCCTAAAGCTGGCAATAAATTTCCGGCAACCTGCATTCCTTCTAAAATAACTTTAGGTATCACATCTATCAAATTACTTACTTGATTGGCTCCTAGCAAAATAGCTAAAAATGTTGGTAAGAATGTACTCAAGAAAAAAAGTAATACAGGAACCCACATAGCAAAAGCAATACCTTTAAAATTTGCTTCTGTGGCATATTTATCGGCCTTATGTGAAAAGTAGGTATTGAGCATCCGTACTAAAATTCCCAATGATTGCGCCAAAACAGCAATTGGTACAGCTAATGCCAATGCAACTTCCACACCTCTTCCTGAGATGATTGCAAAAGCTGTTCCCAAAATTCCCCCGGTTACAATGTCTGGTGGTGTTGCGGCACCAATACCGGCGATTCCCATCCAAATAAGTTCTAATTGGGCGCCAATAATAATTCCCTGTTTAACATCGCCTAAAATCAGCCCCACAACTAACCCTGTTACTAACGGACGATCAAACATCATTTGTCCAAAAACCCGACCATCTAAAATGCCAATTCCAGCTAATAACCCTAGCATTAATGCTTGTGCCACCATAGAAATTCCTCCTTTTTATAAGTTAAAATCTTTGAAAAATTTACGTTTGTCTTTCGGTAACATTCGAAATTCTATTTCAATCCCCATTGCTTTGATTGCTTTCAAGTTTTCAACGTCGTTCCCATCTACTGCTACCAAATCTGTCAATTTACGTTTTCCCTCTGAATAACGTAAACCTCCGACATTTATTTCTTTTATTACACCTTCGACATTTTCTAATAATTTGCGAGCATCTTCTGTGGTTTTTGTTAAAACGAGAACATTGCTTTTCTTTGACTGACTAAATTTTTGTACGATTTCACCTGACTCTTCAACTCCACGAATATAGAGATTGACATTGCTCGGCTTAGCTAAGTTTAAAGCCATCGCCTTCATCTGATCATTTTTAGCATCATCGTTTACTACTAAGATCGTGTTGATTCCTAATGATGTTGTCCATCCAAAGGCCACTTGACCATGTATTAGACGATCATCGATTCTAAGTAAAGCAATAGGCATGCTAATTTCCTCCTTTTTGTTGAATCAATTCATTTACATGAATGATTCCTTTCTTGGCTTCTTCAATACCTTGTGTAACTGATTGGAAACTGTCGGCTTCTTCTGACAAAACAAGTGTCAAAAGTAAGGGTAAATTGACACCAGTAACTAATTGAAATTCATAACCCTGAAGCAAAAAGTTAGTAAATAAATTGGCAACTGACCCTCCAAATACATCTGTCAAAACAATTAAATCTGGCCCTTGGTATTTCTTTAGATAGTCTTTAACTTCTATTTCTGCACTTTCTTGTGACTTAGACTTTGTCATTGAAAATTGATCCAAAGTCCCACTGTCTCCCACAATCAATCGTACACTATCAGTAATTCCTTTTGAAAATTCTCCATGCGTAGCAATCAAAAATCTCATACAATCCCTCCTTACTTTTTCTTTGTTCATTTTTATAAAAAGCAAAAAACGTGCCAACTAGTGACACGTTACGGTAAATAGAGAATATTATGGATATAAGCGATTTCTTCCAAGGGGACTGTCACACTATAAACAGGTTCTAGCACACTAAAGATATCTTTAATCACTCTAATTTCTTTTTGATGGTTAAAAGAGAATCGGTCAATTTCAGGAAATTCAGTAATCTCACTATGACGGATCAGGCGTTCAATCATACAACTAACATGAACATATAAAGCCACCTTGCGAGCATTGGTTAAATGAAGGTTCAAACGATCTTCTAATTTTTGAATACATTCCTCAATAATTTCCATCACTGTATCCGTATCTAAAATGGTTAGTGAATCGATGACACGAATTAAAGAAAAGTTCTTAACGAGCCGATCGTTTATTTGTTGAATTTCTTGTTCTGACAATAGTTCTTCAAAAATCATATGCAATTTTCCCTCATCATGTCCTGAAATAATATTTTCTAAATAAACAAATTTAGAACTTTCAAGTTGCGGGTCATTGGTGCCGATAATCGAAACAATCTCATATTTTTCAGAAACTCTAGTTGGAATTCCTTCTGTTTTTAAAATACTATACTCAATGGGCAAGATAACGAGCTCTATGATATCTTCCAAACAGTCATAAAGAAGCTTTTGAATTTGAATAGCAGTTCCTATGCCAGTCAAACAAGTCGTCAGAATGGCTGGTTTTTTTCGTTGTTCTGGTTTAAAAAGTTGCACATTAGGTGTAATGACCTCTTTCATTTTTTCAGAAATTTCTTGCATAGATTTTTCTTGAATAATCCAGTTTCCGATTTCAAGAGCCATTGGTGTACTTAATTGATCAATGAATAAAATCGGTACATTAATAATTTGCTTTAATTGATTATAAATCATATTTAAGGACCCCATATCGATTAACACAATCAGTCCTTGATCAACTTGATTATCCTGAATATATTCTTTAACACGTTCAGAAACATCATGAATTGTCGCTTCTATTGGCATATCGATACCAGTATATGTTGTCGCTTGCAACATACGATTACAGACGTTAGCAATACTACTGGCTGTTGCATAACCATGAGCAATTAATATTGCGTCAATACCAGTCGTTTTACGTTGTGTTTGTAATGACTCAAAAAATAATAAGAATAGGACTTGGTCTCCTTTACTAAAGGTAACATCTAGTCTTTTTTGAATTTCTGGAAGTATTTTTTGTAATAATCTTTTTTCAATTGGATGATTTTTTTCTATAAACGTACAAGCGACTTTTGATAAATGATTAGTTACTGTATTTCCTTTTAGTACATATTGGTAAATATAATGAGAGAATAACAAAACCAAATTACCATCATATGGAAAATTGATGCGTTCATCCAACTGTCGAAAAATTTCTTGCATAGTGGAAATGATAAACGTTTCTAAATGATGCATATCTTGTGGCCGTTCTTTAAAAACTAATTCATCAATAAATTGGAGGGTTTGTTGATTGATCTGCTGAATTAATTCATGATCATTTGCTTCTCGATAAGATTCAACTAAGGTGTTGACATGATTTACAAATTTTTCCAAATGTGTAATCGGTCGTTTCCTATCAGTTATTGATGTAGTTTTATGAATAAACATCGATTCTTCTTCTGTAACTTGCATTTCATTAGAATGAATTTTGGTATAAATTTTTGAAGGTAGATTCTTAACCTTAATAGGCAATACCTCCCAACTCTCATCTTGGGTCAAAGCACTCCCACAGACATATTTAATTATGTTTTCTATTTCTCCGATATTGCCTATAAATTTTGTTTGGAGAAGAATAGTTAAAACACTGGCACTAACATTAAGGTCTCTATGAATCAATTGGCTTTCTTTTTGAAATAAAAAAGTGATTAATTTTCTTTTTTCAATCATTGTTCGTTCTTCCACATTAGGAATTGTAATTTGGATTGGAATCCGACGTAAAAATGTTTCTAAAAAAATATCTGTTTTTTCAGTTGTAGCAAAGGCAAGACGTACGTTAGTTTTCTTATTTTTTGTTCCACCAATTGGCGTGAATTCCCCTTTATCCATAAAATTGAAGAGTTTTTCTTGCCCTTCCTCACTTAAACGATGAACTTCATCTAAAAACAATAAACCTTGATTGGCTTCTTCCAACAATCCTTTTTGATCTCTGTATGCTCCGGTAAATGCACCTTTGGTATAACCAAATAAAAGCCCAGATAAAAGTTCTGGATTGTTAGAATATTGAGCACAATTAAGCGTCTTGAATGGCGCATCTTTTTCTAGTAGTTGTGCTCGAAGCATATATTCATACATTAATTGAACAAAATAGCTTTTTCCTACCCCAGTCTCTCCTAATAACAATACAGGAAGTCCATCACCCGGGTAATGAACTGCAGTTTTTATTTGCTCGATGGCTTCCGATAAACTACCTTTTGAACCAACCATTTTCTCAAAAACAATATCAGCAGGAATATCTTGAATTTTTTGTATCAATTCTTCTAATGAGCCATATCCACTAAGAAGTTCAATGCCAAATTTTTTTTCTAGGGCTGTTTTTGAAGCAAATAAAACCGGTCTGCTATTTATTTTTAAAAACTCGAGACTATCCACGAAATGATTAGCGGTCCGACTTGCTTGTGTTCGTCCAATTTGAAATTCTTTTTCCAGTTCTGATGTGGTGAAGAAATACTTATCTACGGTATCCGCCGAACTTTCTTTATTTTTTGCAAAATTCAAAACTTTTTTATCGAGCGAAGTCATTGCGTACATTCCTTTCGTTAAGATCTTGAGATAATTGTATAGTCAATAATGAAAAGAATCAAGTACAGTCGCTGGATATTTTTCTAGATTATTAGACTCATTCACTATCACAATTTTAAATAAAATTGTGATACCTGTTTTTTACATTTTCCTAGAAATAAATCTATTTAAAAGATACTGAAAATCGTGTGCATTTTTTTAAGCAAAATAGCACTTTTTTACTTTTTCTTATCAGCAATTAAGGACTCCTGTGTATTCTTATGTATTAAAAATACAATATATATTTCTTCTGGAAGATTAGTACTATTCAAACAGTCGATTCCCATTTCACGGACTTTCCATGATTACTTTCGCTATCTTCTATTCAAAAACGCTGCTTTAGAGTTACTTTTGCTTGTCTTTCTATGAAATTTTTTTGCTAGCGTTTTGCTTGGTCTTCCTATACGCCAAATGAAGCGGAACGACTTGAAATCGTTCCGCTTCATTTTTTAATTATTCGTCTTCGTCGTCATCTGATGTGGCGATGACTTCATTGACGTGGATGATATTATTTTTGGTGCTGTTAATCAGGTCTGGCTCTTGATCAACCATGGTGCTGTTGATAAACTCAATCACCATGGGCATGTTCATGCCGGCGTATAAATCGATGTTGGTGCCGGTCATGATCATTTTTGCGACGACATTGCAAGGTGTGCCACCCATCAAGTCACAGCAAACGATATACTCGTCTAAATTTTGAATGACTGCTTCAAATTTATCCTGAAATTGTTCGGGACTATCCTCTGGCAAAAGTGCAACCGTGTGGATATTTTCTTGTGGTCCCATAATCATTTCCGTGCTTTCTTTGAGCGCTTCACAGAGACGACCATGACTGATTAAAACAAGTTGTTTTCCCATCGAAATCTCCCTTTTATTATCCTAAAACACCAAGTGCTGACAAGGCAACTGAAACAATCAAGACGATGAAAATAGCTTTGGTTGAGGTCATGTTTTTCTTACCTAATAACCAGTAAATACCGCCAACGATTGCTGCTGGTAATAGTTTTGGTAAAATCAT
>DXDB01000153.1 GCA_019115705.1 Candidatus Tetragenococcus pullicola
AAAGAAGAACTTTTAATGTCTTCTGAACACTTGGAAGAAACCTGGCGTCTTCGTAACAACATGACTGGTGATTCTTTAGAATATACCGAACAATTTATTCGTTTTTTAAAGAAAACCAAAAACAATGAAGAATTTTTAGCCGCTTTTCATGATGTGTCATTTTCTGGAAAGAAAACCAGACGTTCTGGAAAGTGAGAGTCTAGAAAATGATCATGCAAAAACTAGAGAGACAATTAAACGATTTTCTCTTGGAACAAACAGGGGACTTCGCCATCGTTGTCAAAGATTTGCAAACAAAAGAAACACTTTCCATCAATGAGGAAAAAATTTTTCCTTCCGCTAGTTTGATTAAACTCCCTATTTTAATCACTTTATTTGAACAGGTTCAACAAGGTCAGTTTACTTTATCAGATACGCTTACTTTAGAAAAAAAGTCCGTTGTTTTAGGCTCTGGCATTTTAAAAGAATTAACCAGACCACATCGATTTAGTCTCTATGAATTAGCCATGCTCATGATTATTGTTAGTGACAATACGGCAACCAATCTTTTAATCGATTATTTAAGCATGGAAAAAATTAACCAAGCCATTCATAGATTGGGATTAAAACAAACCAAGTTACAACGAAAAATGATGGATAATAATGCAAGAAAAGCGGGCAAAGAGAATGTGACAACTGCGAAAGAGATGACTAATTTATTCGAACAAATCGCTTTAGGCAAGTGTATAGACATACAGGCAAGTTCTGCCATGTATGAGATTCTTAGTAAACAACAGGTAAAAGGTGGACTTGATCGTTACTTACCTCAAGAAATTAAAATTGCCCATAAAACAGGGGACTTAGATCGACTCGAACACGATTGTGGGATTATTTATTTTGACCAAACACGCTACGTCGTTAGTATTTTGACAAATGCGGTAACGAGTAATCAAAAAGGACGCGAAATCATTGGCAGTCTTTCCAAAATCATTTTTGATTTTCTGACAAGAAACAATCGAAACTAATTGCATAACCTTAAAAAATATGGTAAGATGCTAGTGTTGCAAATTTTGAAGAACTCTGATTCAGCCAATGATTCAGGGCAAAGGAGAGAATAAACATGAAAGAAGCAATTCATCCAGAATATCATCCAGTTGTATTTATGGATTCAACCACAGGATTTAAATTTTTATCTGGTTCAACCAAACATTCTGACGAAACAATCGAATGGGAAGACGGAAACACTTATCCAGTAATCCGTGTCGAAGTAACTTCTGACTCACATCCATTCTACACAGGACGTCAAAAATTCACACAAGCAGACGGACGTGTCGACCGTTTCAACAAGAAATACGGTCTCAAAGACGCAAACGCTGCGGAATAAGAAAAACGCTGATTTATCAGCTTTTAGCAGACTTCATTATAGGTGGAGTCTGCTCTTTTTTCGTTTTGACCATCCTTTTGACCATCCCATCTTCTTCCTCGTGCAACTTATTCATGTAATCAGCAAAACGATCTGCCGTTTCTTCTTTTTTCTGTTCACTCACATGGGCGTAAATATCCATGGTAGTTCGAACATCCGTATGACCCAAACGAACTTGTACTTCTTTGATAGAAGCTCCTGATTCAAACAATAAACTACAATGCGTATGACGAAAACCATGAACAGTCATATGCTTTAACTTATTTTCTTTCAGTATTTTAGTTAAATTATGATTTAAGAAATCTAGGTAATGCGGTTTATTTTCTTCTGTCGTGAAAAGAAGTTGTGCGCCATTTTCCACAGGTTTTCTACCTGTTTTTAAAAAAAAGGCTTTTTGTTTAAGAATACATTGTCGAAAGATTGATAAAGTTTGATTATCAATCGAAATAGTTCGCAAACTTTTTTCTGTTTTCGGGGTTTGGAAAGCTAATTTCCAATCTTCAACAGTCGTTAATGTTTGCTTAACAGAAAGGGTTCCTCGTTTGAAATCAATGTCTTTCCATCGTAAAGCTAGTAATTCACCTTTACGTAAGCCTGTAAAAGTTAAAATATGAAACATTGGGTACAATGGATCAGGATATTTTTTAGCAATTTGCAAGAAGTATAGAACTTCTGCTTTCGTATAGAAGGGAGCCGTATATTTTTCTTCATCAATTTGTTTTTGTCTCTTTGGTCGAATAACGCCTTCCATTGGATTTCTACGAATCAGTCGTAAGCTTTTGGCGTATTGAAAAATGGAGTTTGTCATACCAATCAGATTAGAATACTTTTTGTAATAGGAATACCAATGATTGACTTGTTTCTGACAATACGGAATGGAGATTTTAGAAATTCTCCGTTCACCAAATAGTGGAAGAATATGTTTGTTTAATGCGACTCTTTGAACAACATAGGTACTTTCTTTGACCGTATTTTTATATTGTTCAAACCACTCTAAAGCGATATCCGAAAACAATCGGTTAGACTCGATGACAAGATCATATTCTTGTGCGAGTAACTGTAAACGTGCTACTTCTTGTTTGGCTGCTTTTTGGGTTTTGAACCCTCGCTTGGTTGTTGTTTTCTTCTTTCCAGTAAGCGGATCAACGCCTAAATAGACTTTAACCAGATAAGCAGTAGACCCATTCTTTTTTGTATATTTTTTAATCATGGGAGTTCTCCTTTGAATGATTCGCCAGTATATCAAAGGGAAATCGTTTTTCCTCCTTCCATACTGGTATCATAGGCGGATTGGCGTAAATCGTCAAACTTAAACTTTTAAGTGGTGTAAGAAATCTTTGATATCATCGCGATCAAAACGAGCTTCTTTTCCAAAAGGGATGACTTTTAATCCTGAGGCAATCCACTGATTTAATCGGTCATCTCCAATACGTAATCTTTTTTTGACTTGCTTACGATTCGGATAGGGTGGTAAGTCATTGACAGAAGAAAATTTTGTTGATTGTTCTTCAATTCGCTGCAGTATCTGTTCGGTTAAAACTTCGATTATTTCACTATTGTCTTCTAATGAAATTTCAATTTTCATTTCATCACCTCGTTTAAGAAAGTTTAAAAACCTATCTATTTTTGTATTTTTGGCTCTCTCCTATCAAAAATTCCGCCAGACCACTATAGTACCCTTGAAATAAGCTTGAAAACCACTACAGTGGCATGGTAAAATTTTCTATGAAAAGGAGGCTAATCCCTTATGAAACAAGGTATCGCAGACATTCATTTAATTCGTAAAATTTTGAAAGAAAAACCAGCAAAAGAACTTTCTGACCACACAGGTATCAGTTTAAGTTCCATCAAAAAATGGAAAAGCGGCGAGCGATCCATTGAAAAAATGAATCTGGGCGATGCCATTAAACTAACAGATTTTGCATCTAACAATTCAAAGGCAGAAATCAGTATCTGGTCTTAGTAACAGGTGTATAAATCCTTGTAACAATCGGTAGTACTCATAATTAGACGGTCTGGGAAGACCCACAGAAGTTTCATCTCTTCTCATACGCGGAGAGCTACCTAATGCGGTGAGGCGTTCAAGGTAGGTGTATCATTATCCAGCTTAGAGATCCTCGCACTTCCATTTTCCCAAAATGAAAGCTGTAACCAAAGTGTGTATCGCTCCTTTCAAATGAAAATCATCGCGCACTTTCTTACACCGCTTCTTCTAAAACTGAACGTATCTAATTATGCTATTTAGTTGTCAAGGAGCAAGTGGCTTACTAGCCCATGAAAATTTGCTTAAACCAGTAAACTTTCATGGAATAATAAACAATCGAGGAAGTGTGAGAGGTTGACCACACCTCCACGAAGGATGAAGCTATCAAATCTTAAATGCTAAGATTTTTGTAAGCAAACGTGTTTCAAGACGAGCAGATAATACTTCATCTACCACCAGATGTTTTTGCCCTACTTCATCTTTCAGAAACCGGAGAGAGCGTTGCATCATATACGGACGAAAATGTTCTTTGATTTGATTAATTGCCACCACATCACCATCAATTGCCTGTACAATCACGTCAAAGGGGACTCTGGAATAGGTTGTCTTCATTGCGCATCCTCCTTCATGAATTTTCGAATCAAATGTAACGCTTTGTGTCGATGCTCATTTACCGTTGAGCGACTCAATCCCATCAAATTTGCAATTTCTGCGTCATTCATTTCAATAAAGTAATAAAACAAGATAATGTTTCTTTTTTTCTTTGGCAAACGCTCTAATGCTTCTCCTAGAGACATACTTTTAACAGCAATTTCTGCACCCTCCAATTCAAAGTAACTGAAATCGGATGGATACTGGTCAATACTAGCAAACTGTTCCACTACATAATCATCTAGTTCTGAAAAAGCGACTTCTTTTTTTGATATCCGACTGAGAGACTTTAAATAATCCTTACGTTCGTCATCAATGGATCGTTTA
>DXDB01000154.1 GCA_019115705.1 Candidatus Tetragenococcus pullicola
ACCGTAAAAAACTTAAATCGGAGAAATCGGAAGATAGAAATCCTAAGTTTATAGGATTCTATCTTCCGATTTCTTTTATATTACATTTTAATCACTTGTCACATAAGGGGCTAGCACATCGAAATTAATTCGTTGAAAGCTTAAATTTTATCGTTTTGTGGTTTCCATTCCTAGTCGAATGAACCCTTCACTTGGCGATTAGTTTAAGCTGTTCCCACGGCTGACCATAGCAGGTACCTTGTAGGGTAAGCTTTGGTGGAAAATTTAGCCGTCAATGGTACCCTTTATCACTTTCGGCACCTACCGTTTTAATGCTCCGTTTCATTAACTTTTCTTTTCACCGATTATCCGTACTTCTGTTTCTAAGGTCACATCAAACTTTTCTTTAATCACTTGTTGAATATGCTGAATTAACTCAAGGTAATCTGTCGCAGTTGCATGGTCAATATTTACGATAAAACCCGCATGTTTTTCAGAGACTTGGGCCCCTCCCCATTTTAATCCTTGTAAACCAGCTTGTTGAATCAATTGACCTGTGAAATGGCCTTTAGGACGTTTAAAAACACTACCGCAAGAAGGATATTCTAACGGTTGCTTCGATTCGCGTAAGAAAGTAAATTCATCCATTGCTTTTTTTATCTCTTTGGCGTCTTTGGTAGCTAAAGAGAAAACCACACTTAAAATAATCGCTTTTTCCGCTTGAATCGCACTATGTCGATAAGAAAAAGCCATTTCTTTTCCTGTATAGGTATGAATGGTGCCATCATTTCGTAATACTTGACAAGATTCAAATACATCTTTTATTTCTCCACCATAGGCACCAGCATTCATGAACACCGCTCCGCCCACACTTCCAGGAATTCCACAAGCAAATTCCAATCCACTTAACGACGAATTTAAAGCAGCATAACTAGTATCAATCAAGCGAGCCCCAGCCTGAACGACAATCTTTGAATCTCTTATAGTAATTTCATTCATATCCATTAACATAATAACCACGCCACGGATACCACCATCTCGCACAATCAAATTACTGGCATTTCCTAAAACAGTCCAACTAATATCATATTCTTTGCAGTAGTTGATTAAATCCGTCGTTTCTCGCTCCGACTTTGGAAAGGCCAAAATATCAGCAGGACCCCCTGTTTTTGTAAAGGTATAATTCATTAACGGTTCATCAACCAATAGATTTATTTCTGAAAATTGTTGTACAATTCTTTCTTTATTCACAAAAATGACTCCTTTATCATCAGTAAACATAAAAATGTCTTTTTCATTTTATCACGTTCTCTTAAGACTTTCTACCATTCTTGAATTTCCTTAAACAATGGTATAGAATAGATGGAACAAATGTTCAAATACCTATTTTTAAGAAGGGATTACCTATGAATTTTATTGCCATGGACTTTGAAACAGCCAATTATCAAAAACATAGCGCCTGTTCACTAGCTTTAGTAATGGTGGAAAACAGTAAGATCGTCGACAACTATTATACATTGATTCAACCGGAAACCGAATTTTTTTGGAAAAACATTCAAATTCATGGAATTTCTCCCCAAGATGTCTCTCAAGCACCGAAATTCCCTGAAGTCTGGCAGTTAATCAAACATTATTATAATAGAAATAATCTGATAGTCGCTCATAATGCCAGCTTTGATACAGGTGTACTGTCTGGTTGCTTGGACTACTACGGCTTGGAGCAACCGCATTATCTATCACTTTGTACGCTAAAGACTAGTCGAAAACTCTATCCGGAAATACCAAATCACCGATTAAACACGCTTTGTGATTACCTCAAAATTCCTCTTGATCATCATCATGACGCCCTTGAGGATAGCCGAGCTTGTGCGAATATTTTGCTTCAAGAAGAACAGTATTTTGGTATGGATGCGTTTAAACAATTTGTTTTCATGCACTAAAAAAGCAGCTATCACTGTTTCTTGTGATAGTTGCTTTTTTAATCAGCTTCAAAATGATCAATGAACTTACTCATCAACAGAACATCTAAAAAACGACCGTCATCTCCTCTTGCCCCTCTTTTTTTGACTGCTTCCACTGAAAAGCCAAATTTTTTATACAAATGAACGGCTCGTTGATTTTGACTCTGTACATCTAGCTCTAACCGATAGAGTTGGTCATTTTCTTGAGCCCAAGTAATTAGTTCCTCCATCAAAATAGAGCCCAACCCCAAGGACCAATACTCTTTCAAAATGGAAATTCCTAATTCACCAATATGACTTAGCCGTTTTTCGTCACTACTACGAATCGAAGCAGCTCCAATGACTTGTTCCTTATCTAAAGCGATGAGCAATAAATAATTCATACTTTCTTGCAATTGGCGGATTTGTTCTTTAAAAAAAGCGACAGAAATTGATAACCCAACATCATCCATTACCAGAAATTCTGTTTCTTTGGCAACTTTGTGCATCATTTTTAAAATATTTTCTGCATCTTCTGGTTGTGCTTCTCGAATTGTGACATCAAACTCTTCCATTATCAAGCTGACCACCTTTCCAAGATTCGTTTTTGAAAGTCGCTTGCCCTCTTTCCATGAGCAGAAAAAGTCAGCTCGCGAGCTTGTTCTGTTTCCTCTGTTCGTTTGAAAGTAAGTTCTAAATAGTCTAAAGGTAAGGCCTCTTGTAATAAATTTCCCCACTCTATTACGCAAAGACCGTCTCCTTCAAAGTATTCATCTAGTCCTAAATCACTAGCGCCATTTTCCACTCGGTATACATCCATATGATACAAAGGAATTCTCCCTTCTAGATACTCGCGAATAATTGTATAGGTGGGACTTTTTATCGTTCGATGGATTCCTAAGCTTTTCGCGATTCCTTTTGTCAGGGTTGTTTTCCCTGTTCCTAAATCTCCTGTCAATACTAAATTATCACCGGCAAGAGCAACAGCACCAATAGCACTAGCCAATCGATTCGTATCTTCCAGCGTCTGTAATTTAAGCATGATTAAACCCATCCTTTTTTCTATTTTCAACATAGTATAGCTTGAAAAGAAAAAAAAGGCAAAGCAGTATTTTTCTGCTTTGCCTTTTTATTAGGCCATTAATGATTGTGCGGCAGTAATGATTGATAATTTATAAACATCTTCTTCATTACATCCACGTGATAAATCAGAAACTGGTTTATTCAACCCTTGCAAGATTGGGCCAATTGCTTCAAAGTTACCGAAGCGTTGGGCAATTTTATAACCAATATTTCCTGATTGTAAATCAGGAAATACAAAGACAGTAGCTTTACCGGCAACTTCTGATTCTGGAGCTTTCAAATGAGCAACTGATTGGATATAAGCAGCGTCAAATTGTAATTCGCCATCAATCAATAATTCTGGATCCAATTTTTGAGCTAATTTAGTTGCTTCAATTGTCGCATCGGCTTGCGGTGCTTTTGCCGATCCCTTGGTTGAGAAACTCAACATAGCTACTTTAGGATCGATATCAAACATATCCGCTGTTTTTGCTGATTCCACGGCAATTTCAGCTAATTCTTGAGGATTAGGGTCAATATTTATGGCACAATCAGAAAAAAGATACTTTTCTTGTTCATTGCCTCGCATCATCAAAAAGGCACCACTTGTCCGGCTTACTCCTGGTTTTGTTTTGATAATTTGTAAAGCTGGGCGAACAGTATCACTTGTCGCATGGATAGCACCAGATACAAGACCATCTGTGATTCCCATGTAAGTCAACATGGTTCCAAAATAGTTTTCATCTTTCAAAAGTTCTTCTGCTTGTTCTTTGGTTGTTTTGCCTTTGCGGCGTTCTACAAAGGTTTCAACAATCTCATCCCAACGTGCACAATCATCCGGATCATAAATTGTCATACCTTCAATAGTGATTCCTCGAGTTGCTGCGGCAGCTTCAATATCTTTTCTATTGCCAATCAATACAGGGTCGATTAGTTCTTCCCCTTTTAGACGAGCAACTGCGCCCAAAATTCGTGTGTCTGTTGCTTCTGGGAATGCAATTTTGATGCCACGTCGAACAACCTTAAATTTTAAACTGTCAAATAGTTCCATGAATCGTAACCTCCAGATTTTATTTACCCTTCCATCATACAACATTTACTACAAAAACAACAGGACTTTTTACTGTATTAGTAAAAAAAGCACAAGTTGTACTTCACTGTTATAAAAACTAGCGAAACTGCTATAACGTCTCAAAAAAACTGTTATACTTTTTAGGTAAACGCCAGTCAATTGGTGACTTTCCCATCGCAAGTAACGCGTCATTTGTTTTCGAGAATGGTTTAGACCCAAAAAAACCTCGGTGTGCTGAAAGCGGACTTGGATGAGGGGCGCATAAAATGACATGCCGGCTCGTATCAATCATCGTTTTTTTCTTTTGAGCAGGTTTTCCCCACAAAATGAAAACAACGGGATCTTTTCGATTATTTAGTTTTTGAATAATGGTATCTGTCAATAGTTCCCAGCCTTTTCCTCGATGTGAAAAAGCTTGACCTTCTCGCACTGTCAAAATAGTATTTAATAATAAAACACCTTGTTGCGCCCAAGAAATTAAGTAGCCATGGTTCACTGGAGAAATCCCTAGATCACTTTGAAGCTCTTTGTAGACATTTTGCAAAGAAGGCGGTACTTTCACTCCAGGTTGGACTGAAAAAGATAACCCATGGGCTTGATGTGGTCCATGATAGGGATCTTGTCCTAAAATAACTACTTTTACCTTTTCAAAAGGTGTTTCTTCTAATGCTTCAAAAATATGATACATATCAGGATGGATTTTTTGATTTTGGTATTCTTCTTTTAAAAAGTTGTGCAGGTTAAGATAATAAGATTTCTCAAATTCATCTTTTAAAACATCTTGCCAACTATTGTGAATAATCGTTTTCAATAAACTCGCTCCTTATCCTATCTAATTACTAGGATAAGACACAACGATAAAATTAACAAGTAAAAACCAATCTTTTAGCAAACGCTTTTTAAAAATTCAACCCTAAAAACTGGACAAGAAACGAAGCTGTTTTTGTGGTAAAATAGAACTGACTCATAAAAGAAAGGAATATTTTGCTATGATCAAACTAATCGCTTCTGATATGGATGGAACATTGCTTGATTCTGACATGCAACTCTCTCAAAAAAATATTGATGCTATTCATTATGCCAACTCCAAAGGCATAGAATTTATGGTGTGTACCGGTCGCAATCGCACCGAAGCTCTTCCCCCATTGGAAGAGGCCGGTATCGATTGTGCGATGATCACTTTAAATGGAGCTCAGGTTTTTGACAAAAAAGGAAATGTTCTTTTTTCTGCACCTATTGAAAAAGACACTGTCGAACAAATACTAACTGTTTTGGAAGACCACAATATTTATTATGAAATTTCAACAAATAAAGGAACTTATTCTGAAAGCAAGGAACAACGAATTGAGAATTTTGCTTCTCAGTTAGCTGAAGTTACTCCCCATTTGACCCATAAAATGGCGATTGCTATGACTGTCGCACGGCTTGAATTTTTACCAATCCGCTTTGTAAAAAGTTTGCGAGAATTGATTACAAATGAAGACATTATTGTTTTAAAAATCATCTGTTTTCATAAAGATGGGGCCATTCATTTAGGTCCTGCTGCCGCACAATTAGATACTTTTGAAGAATTAGCAGTCACTTCATCTGGCCAAAACAATATCGAAATTAATCATCGGTCAGCACAAAAAGGAATTGCCGTAGCTCAGGTTGCAAAAGATCGTGACATCAAACTTGATGAGGTCATGACAATTGGCGATAATCTAAATGATGTTAGTATGATCCAAATTGCAGGGGTTAGTTTTGCCATGGGAAACGCTTTACCGGAAGTCATTGACTATGCAAAATACCAAACCAAAACAAATATTGAATCTGGTGTAGGTTTGGCCATTTTCAAAGCAATTGATGACAATCTGTAAATCCTAAAAAGCAGTTAAAAAAGGAGGTGTTTATCATGTCAGAATTTCTTATTCAAGAAAACCAGTTAAGCAAGGTGACTCGTACCGTCGTAAAAAATGAACAGGGTCACTCCATTTATTTGCTTGTTGGTCGTTGGGGAACAAAAGGTGATGCCTTATCACTTTACTCCATGAATGGCTCTTTAGTGGCAAGTATCAAACAAATCAGTTTTACTTTTGGCAACCGCTTTGAAATATATGAAAATTATGAAAAAGTAGGCACCCTTCAAAAAATATTTAATTGGCCAGGAGATTTTTATTATATCAACCAATTAAACTGGAGTGTCCATGGAGATATTTACCATCATAAATATAAAATCCACCATTTCAACAAAGAAATCATGCACATGAATAAAGCTTCTTTTGCTTTTGGTGATTATTATGTTTTAAATGTACCCAACGATACCAATGCACCTAAATGTATTTGCATCGCCGCTATAATGGACTATTGGCTTTACAATCGAAACCGCCAGACTTCTTTTTCTTTTTCAAACAACCTCGATTGGTCGGATGGCTTCAATTAAAAAAGTGAGGATTCTCCTCACTTTTTATTGTTTACATTCAACTATTTTTCTTAAGCGATAACTTTTTGCATATGGTGGTAGTTATGACCACTTAAGACTTGTTCTCCAACAACTTTGAACCCTTTCCGTTCATAAAGCCTTTGAGCTTTCGGGTTTTGGTGATCGACACAAAGACCTATTTTATGAGCACCTGTTGTTTTAGCTTGTAAATTAATACCCTCCAAAAGCTTTGACCCAATCCCTCGACCTCGAAAATCCTCTGCTACACAAATAGTATCTAGATACCATTCATCAGGAAAACATTCTGGATCAGTAAACAAACGCTCATTAAGAAGACCATGCGCTTGCAAAGTCTTGGAAAAAGGACGGTCGATAACTTCTTCATCAAATGAACGATAACCAAAAGCGATTCCAGCTACTGTCCCTTC
>DXDB01000155.1 GCA_019115705.1 Candidatus Tetragenococcus pullicola
TAAAATTTCACGCCAATCACAAGTCCTTTGTATTACCCATCTTCCTCAAGTTGCTGCTGTGGCGACTCATCATTACTTTATTTCAAAAGAAGTAAAGAGTGGACGTACACAGACACATGTAAGACCATTAGATAAAAAAGAACGCGTGGAAGAAATTGCTCGGATGCTTTCCGGGGCAGAAATTACAGAACTGACAATAGAACATGCAGAAGAATTACTTAAAATGGCACAGACAAACTAATTTCAAACAAAAGAGGATGCCATAAGAAGATTCAACCATGAATCCTTTACGACATCCTTTATTGTGTAATGACACGATCTTTTCTAGTCTTTTAATTAGCTAATAGCAGCTACGGCACCTAATACGACAGTACCTACAGTCACGATAAGCATAATCCAAATGACGACTTTAGTGATTTTAGCAAAAGTACTTGTCGGTTTCTTTTCGTTCATTTTTGTCCATCCTTTGTATATTGATACTTTTAGTTTACACCAAAATTCAAATAACACAAGTTAAGAAATTTATAAAAGTCCTTTTTTCTTTAAATAACGAATTGTAAGATAACAGATGACAAGCGTAACTGCTAAGAGGATCCAAAAGGCGTCCGCTCGATTTTCAATAGGTAATGAAACATTCATTCCGTAAAGGCCGCTAACAATTGTAGGAATTGTCAAAACAATGGTTAAGGAAGTCAGGATTTTCATAATATTATTTTGATTATTTGAAACAACGGCTGAAAAAGTGTCATTCATTTGGTTGGCGAATTTTAAATGAATATTAGCCGAAGTCATTGCTTGTTTTGTTTCTATCAAAATATCATGCAAATGATTTTCATAGGCGTGATTTTTTTGAAAAAAAGGAGCCATCTCTAATTTCTTTAAGGTATCAAAATTTGCGGTCGTTGCGGTATCAAAAAGGACTAAACTTTTTTGAATATCCATAATTTGAAACAGCTGATTATTTTCTGTTGATACTCGAATCTGTTGTTCTAAGGAATCGAGTTGCTCTTTAATACTCATTAAATCTTTGTTAAAAGAGATGACAATCTGCCATAAGAAACTTAAAAAAAGATGCATCACAGCTTCTGTGTCATCATGAGTAAAAAGTTGTTGAAAAAAAGAGTTCATAAAAGGAAGTGGATAGTTGGAAACTGTGATTATTTGTTTTTGTGGTGTCAAAATTAATGATAATGGATAAGTAAAGAATTCTTCATAACCACTGGGACTTTTTGAAACTAAAGGAAACTGTAGCAATAAAAGAACCGAGCGTTTAAACGTCACTTGTTGAAGCCCTTCTGCTCGAGAGTTTTCAGCGTCATCCAAAATAGAAGTTAAATAGTCTTTGGGAAGTTCATATTGCTTTGTAAGTAAGTGGATTTCTTCTGACGTTGGTTGTTCAACGTGTATCCATAGGGTTGAACCCGTCTGTTCAGATTGTGAAACAAGTTTATCGCAATTTAGCTTAAAGTAATGAAGCATAAGCACACCCTCCATAAATTTTTTTAAAGTTTTTTTCTTTTATTCATTGATAGCACAAAATTTTAAGAAAACTGAAACCCTATTGTAAACAAAATAAAGTATAGTAGCTCTAGTTGCAAAGAAAGGAACTGTTTGTATGCATACATTTACACCTGTCCTCATTTTTTGGTATTTATTTCCGATACTCGCTATTTTTGCCTCACAATTGATATTAGCTGTGTTTTCTTTAAAGAAACGATTTCATTTGAAGGCAGCTGATTTTGCGACTGTCTTATTACTGTTTGGCATTCATAAGCTTTCAGTTATTACTCTAGGAACCACGATTTTTCCGTATTTTTTAATTACACTTTTTTTATTGGGAATTGGCCTAACCTTCTTTCAAGCTTATTTTTACGATGAACTTGATTTTCGCCGTTTTTTTAAGATGTATTGGCGTTCGGTTTTTTTGTTAAGTCTTGCTTTATATATCGTGTTGATCCTATTAAGTATTTTATCATTTTTTTAAAAAAAGTAACAAACCTTACCCTTTTCATTCAGTCTTTAAAAAAACTCTATTTTCTAAAAAAATTTGCCATTTTGTTTTGGTAAGAAAAAGTCAAAGAACTTGTGGAGATTTTTTCTATTAAATGTGGTAGAAAGTGGGGGAATGTGGTAGACTGTGTTTATCAGGTGGAAAATGGAGGGGCAAACTATGCTAATGGGTGAATTTCAACACTCAATCGATGCAAAAGGCCGAATCATCGTTCCATCCAAACTTAGAGACCAACTTGGTGAAAAGTTTGTGGTGACACGAGGATTAGATGGCTGTTTATTCGGTTACCCTCTATCAGAATGGGAAAAATTAGAAACAAAATTAGATGAGATGCCCTTATCTAAAAAAGATGCGCGTACTTTTGTTCGTTTTTTTTACTCAGCAGCTACTGAATGTGAAATCGACAAACAGGGGCGGATTAATATTCCCAACACCTTGAAAAATTATGCTGAATTAACAAAAAGTTGTGTGATCATCGGCGTTTCGAGTCGAATAGAAATTTGGGATGAAAATCGCTGGATGGACTTCTCACAAGAAGCCGAGGAAAATTTTGATAGTATCGCAGAGTCAATGATCGATTTTGGGTTATAGAAAGAGGCAATTCAATCAATGGTAGAATTTCAACATTATACTGTCATGAAAAAAGAAGCGATTGATGGATTGAACATCGATCCTGATGGCATATATGTAGACTGCACGTTAGGTGGTGCTGGTCACAGTGAGAGGTTATTACAACAATTATCAGGAAATGGTCATCTTTATGCCTTCGATCAAGATCAAGTAGCAATCGATCATGCAAAAGAAAAATTAGCAACTTTTGTAAAAGAAGACAAGGTTACCTTTATAAAACGAAATTTTAAATTTTTAAAAGAAGAATTAGAAAAACATGGTGTAACGAAGGTGGATGGCATTCTTTATGATTTAGGCGTTTCTTCTCCACAATTGGATGAAGCAAAACGAGGCTTTAGTTATCATCAAGATGCGCCTTTAGACATGCGAATGGATCAAAGTGCTCCCCTTTCAGCCTATAATATTGTCAACGAGTATGAGTATCACCAGTTAGTAAAAATTTTTTATCGTTACGGTGAAGAAAAGTTTTCAAAACAAATTGCTCGAAAAATCGAACAAGAACGGAAAAAAGCGCCTATTGAAACGACGGGCCAATTAGTAGACATAATTAAAGAGGCTATTCCAGCTCCGGCCCGAAGAAAAGGTGGACATCCTGCCAAACGTATTTTTCAAGCAATAAGAATTGCTGTTAATGATGAACTTGATGTCATTGAGCTTTCCTTAGAACAAGCCATCGAATGTTTAGCAATAGGTGGAAGAATTAGTGTTATCACTTTTCACTCCCTAGAAGATCGTATTGTAAAGACAATCTTCAAAGAATATAGTACGATTCAGGATTTGCCCCATGGGTTACCTGTTATACCAGATGAATTTCAACCAACGCTTCAGTTAATCAATAAGAAACCAATTCTTCCTAGCCAGGGAGAATTAGAAGAAAATAACCGGTCTCGTAGTGCTAAATTACGAATTGCCGAAAAAGTTAGGGAGGAAAGAAAATGACCGCAGTGAAGGTTCAAGAATTTACTTATGATGAAGAAGTAAAAGAGTCTGTTGATTTTGAAAATGATTTAAATGAATCACTTGAAACTCCCAAAAGACCAGAAGTCATTGCGGTTCCTTACTCTCCGTCTCGTAAATTAGAAAAAATTAGTAAAATGGAAAAAGTAATCGTCGCTTTTATTGTTTTATTTACCATCGGACTAAGTATACTAACGATTAAAATTCGTACCTCTATCAGTCAAGTGGAACAAGATATCACTACGATTCAAAAAGAAGTTGAAGTTGATGAGCAAGAATCACAACAATTGGAACAGGAAAAAAGTGAATTGTCAAAAAGTGACAGAATTCAAAAAATCGCCGAGAAAAAAGGATTATCGATTGATAGTGATCATTTAAGGAAAGTGAAAAAATAGATGAGGATTATCGAAAAAATCAAGCGGTACTTTAAAAAGAAAAAGTTATCTACGAAGAACAATCGCAAAAAAGTAGGAATTATTCTCTTTGCTACGAGTATTGGATTGTTCTTTTTATTTGTAACTCGCTTAAGTTATATCGTAATAGTCGGTAAGATTAGCGAAACCTCTTTAGAAGAAAAGACCACCGATTTGTATCAAGGAAGTGAAATCGTCAAAGCTAAACGGGGGACGATATACGATAGAAATGGTGAGGTAATCGCTGAAGATGCGACGTCATACTCATTGTATGCTGTTTTGTCGACTTCGTATGTCAATGGTAAAGGCGATGATAAAGAAATCTTATATGCCCAGTCTAAAGACTTTGATACGTTGACAAAAATTATTGTGGATGTTTTAGGAGATAAAGTTTCAGAAAAAAAAGTGTTGAACTCCTTGAAACAAGCCAGTGAAGATAATTTGTACCGAACAGATATACCAAATGCAAAAAATATTACACTACAACAAAAACAAACCATTGAAACAAAAATGGATGAAAAAGAAATTAAAGGACTTTATTTTGATGAAAAACCCTCACGAACCTATTCTAATGGTGTCTTTGCTTCACACTTTATTGGTTATGCCGATGTAGAAACAGATGACAGCAATGACACGAAGCTAGTAGGAAAAATGGGAATAGAAGAAGCCTACAATGATATATTAAGTGGAAAAGATGGAAAAATTGTTTATCAAAAAGACAATTACCAAAATCCTTTACCAGGAACCGTGGCTGAATCCGAACCAGCTGTCGATGGGAAAAATGTTTATACGACGCTCGATAATCGATTACAAAGCTATTTAGAAACATTGATGAATCAGGCCTGGAAAAAAGTTGAAGCTGAAGATATGACAGCTGTTTTAATGGAAGCAAAAACCGGTGAAATAGTTGCTATGTCACAGCGACCTTCCTTTAATCCCGAAACAAAAAAAGAATTTTCCGATGAAGATTTTTTATGGTACAATCTTTTTTCAGAAGATAAGTATGAACCAGGGTCAACCATGAAAATCTTGACAGTTGCTAGTGCAATCGACCAAGGTATTTTTAATCCCGATGAAACCTATACCCCTGGTGAAATGGATTTAATGGATGCTAAAATAATTGATTGGGATTATGAACAAGGAGCCAAACCGTCTTTGACAATGCGTCAAGCTCTTTCTTGGTCTAGTAATGTGGGAATGGTGAAATTGGAACAACGTATGTCTGATCGCTGGCAACGCTATTTGCAAGAATTTGGTTTTGGCAGGAGTACTTATTCTGGATTGCCAAATGAAACTTCAGGTGATTTACCCGAAGACAACATTGTTAGTAAGGCAATGACTTCTTTTGGCCAAGCTATTAATGTTTCGCAATTACAGATGTTACAATCCTTTACCGCTGTTTCAAATGATGGCCAAATGTTAAAACCTCAAATGATTAAAAAGATTACTAGTGCTGATTCGGATGATGAAATAGTGACTCAACCTGAGGTAGTAGGAAATCCTATCACGGCTGAAGCGGCTCAAAAGGTTCGTGAATATATGCGAGATACAGTAGAAGATCCTGATTATGGAACGGCTTATGATCAATATAAGGTTCCGGGAAATCATGTTTCTGTAAAAACAGGAACTGCCCAAGTAGCAAAAGATGGGGTATACTTAACAGGGGATAATAGCTATTTATATTCTTCAGTGACGATGGTTCCTACTGAAGACCCAGCATATGTTTTGTATGTAACCTTAAAACAACCTAAAGAAAAAGATTCTACTATCATTCCTAACCTTGCCAATCAATTGTTAAAACGTGCGATGGACCTTTACGATGTTGACCAAAGTAACGATCAAGAAGAAAGTAATGAAAGAGTAACCGTTCCTGATTACAGAGACCTAGAAACAGAGACAGCTGCTGGAGATGCACAAAAACGCGGATTAAACCCTGTCGTTTTGGGTGATGGTGATAAAGTTGTTGAGCAATCGATAACAAATGGAAAGAAAGTTTTGTCATCAGAGAAGATACTGCTTCTAACAAAAAGTCAACAATACCAAATGCCTGATACAACGGGATGGTCAAAATCAGATCTAATCAAGCTGGGTGAATTACTTCAAATAGAAGTTCAATTTGATGGTGATGGGTTTTGTACCAAACAAAGTTTAGCTCCTTATGAAACGGTGGGAGATCAAACAATTACATTTACGCTGGAATAATTAACTTATGTATAGGAGAAAAAATAATGGAATGGGAAAAAATGATTTTACCACTAGCTATTAGTTTTGCTTTAACAATTTCAACAATGCCAGCTTTTATCGGTTATTTTCAATCGAAAAAGTATGGTCAAGAAATTCGTGAAGAAGGACCAAAGTGGCACAATAGTAAAGCGGGAACTCCGACAATGGGAGGGGCTGTATTTTTAGAAGCTACCATAATTACGCTTATTTTGGCCGGTATTTGGTTGAAATTGTGGACACCTACTTTGTGGATTCTCTTATTTATTCTTGTTCTATATGGTGGTTTGGGCTTTTTAGATGACTTTATAAAGATTTTTAAAAAACGAAATATGGGCTTGACCTCTTTACAAAAGTTGATTGGACAAATTATAGGAGGCGTTGTTTTCTATATTGTATTTTTGATAGATGGCAATGAGAACGTCTTGAACCTCTTTGGATTTTCATTACCTCTTTCGTATGTCTACGGGTTATTTGTTATCATCTGGTTAGTTGGTTTTTCCAATGCCGTTAATTTAGCAGATGGAATTGATGGCTTGGTCAGTGGATTAGCGACTATTTCTTTTGGAACTTATGCCGTAATGGCTTGGCATCAAGAACAATTTGACGTCTTACTTCTTTGTATAAGTATTGTGGGCGGATTAATCGGATTTTTTTCCTATAACCATAAACCTGCGAAAATTTTTATGGGTGATGTTGGTTCGTTAGCTTTAGGTGGTTTACTTGCAGCTGTTTCCATTTTATTACATCAAGAATGGACATTGCTATTGATTGGTTTTATTTATGTTATTGAAACAGCCAGTGTCATTTTACAAGTGGCTTCTTTTAAATTAACTGGGAAACGAATTTTTAAAATGTCGCCAATTCATCATCATTTTGAAATGAGTGGTTGGTCAGAATGGAAAATTTGTGGTATTTTTTGGTTAGTCGCTTTGATTTGTTCATTGATCACCTTAGGAATTTATTTTGCATAAATTGAAAAGAAAGCAGATGGGTAAAATGAAAAAAATAAGCAATTATGAAAATAAAAAAATCCTAGTTTTGGGTCTTGCCAAAAGTGGGTTTAGTGCGGCCAAATTGCTTCATGATTTGGGCGCACTTGTTACTGTTAATGATGGGAAAAAATTTGAAGATAATCCTCAAGCACAAGATTTGCTCTCTTTAGGTATCAAAGTGATCACAGGTAGTCATCCTATTGAACTATTAGATGAAGATTTTTCTTTGGTCGTTAAAAATCCCGGAATTGCTTATGAACACCTTTTAATTCAAAAGGCACAAAGTAAACATATTCCCGTGATTACTGAAGTTGAATTAGCTTATCAAATCTCAGAAGCAGCAATCATTGGTATTACCGGAACAAATGGGAAAACAACCACGACTACTATGATTGAACATATCTTAAACAAAAAAGAAGGAAATGGACAAGCCCTTCTATCTGGAAATATTGGATTTCCAGCAAGCACAGTTGCCCAAAAAGCAAGTAAAGATGATTGCTTAGTAATGGAATTATCGAGTTTTCAATTAATGGGAACCTATGAGTTTCATCCACACATTGCTGTCATCACCAATATTTATGAAGCCCATTTGGATTATCATGGGACTCGTGAGGCATACATAAAAGCAAAATGGAAAATTCAACAAAATATGACCGAAAATGATTATCTTGTCATTAATTTCAACGAAGAAGAGTGGCAAAATCTAGCGAAACAGACAAAGGCGACTGTTCTTCCTTTTTCTACAAAAGAAAAAGTGCAGGGCGCCTATTTAGAAAATGGACACCTGTACTATAAAGGAGAGTTTATTCTATCTGCCAATGAATTGGGAGTTCCAGGTAAACATAATATCGAAAATGCCTTAGCAGCTATTGCGGTGGCCAAAATTCAAGAAGTCGATAATGAAACGATTGCCAAAGCCTTAAGAGAATTCTCTGGGGTGAAACATCGCACCCAGTATATTGGCACCATCAATGATGTGAAATTTTATAATGATTCAAAAGCGACGAATATTTTAGCCACACAAATGGCTCTAGGCGGCTTTGACCCTAAGCATCTGATTTTATTGGCTGGTGGATTGGATCGAGGCAATGAATTCGATGACTTGATCCCAGATATTAAGTATTTAAAAGCCATTTACCTTTTTGGAGAAACAAAATATAAATTACAAAGAGTAGCCAAAGAAGCTGGTATCCCTGTGATACAATTGACTGAAAATGTAGAGTCAGGACTTTATCAAGCGTTTGAAATAAGTCAGCCAGGTGACACAATCTTGTTGTCTCCTGCCAATGCAAGCTGGGATCAATATCCCAATTTTGAGGTACGAGGCGATCGTTTTATCGAAGCTTTCAACCAGCTAAAAAATAATAAATGAGGAATGAACATGAGAGTAGTTGTAACCGGTGGAGGAACAGGAGGACATATTTATCCTGCCTTAGCCTTTGTCAATTATGTGAAAACAAAAGAACCTGAATCAAAATTTTTGTATGTAGGAGCAGATAGAGGATTAGAAAATAAAATTTTACCTCAGACAGATATTCCTTTCAAAACCTTGCAGATACAAGGCTTTAAGCGCAGTTTCTCTTTTGAAAATCTGAAGACAATTCGGCTGTTTTTAAAAAGTATCCGAGAAGCCAAAAAACTATTAAAAGAATTTAAACCAGATGTGGTCATTGGAACCGGGGGCTATGTATCAGGCGCTGTTGTCTATGCAGCAGCAAAACTTAAAATTCCTACCATTGTCCACGAACAAAACAGCGTTCCTGGTGTGACAAATAAATTTTTAACTCGCTATGTTGATAAAGTAGCCATTTGTTTTAAAGATGCACAAGCTTATTTTCCAAAAGAGAAAACAGAACTTGTTGGTAATCCACGCGCCCAAGAAATTGCTACTATTAAAAAATCCGATGTATTAAAAAGGTATGATTTGGATCCAAAGAAAAAAACAGTTTTGATTTTTGGTGGTAGTCAAGGCGCTTTAAAAATTAATCAAGCAGTTGTAGCAGCCATTCCTACTTTTTCAAAAAAAAATTACCAGTTGTTATATGTCTCAGGTGAACGTTATTATGAAGAGATAGAAGAAGAAATAGGAATTTCAAAAGATGTCTTTTCAAATATCAGTATTCGTCCTTATATCGATCAAATGCCTGAAGTGATGGTTAACTGCGATTTGTTGATTGGACGTGCCGGAGCAACATCTATTGCTGAATTTACAGGTTTTGGCTTACCAGCAATTTTAGTACCAAGCCCATATGTGACCAATGATCACCAAACGAAAAATGCCATGAGCTTAGTAAATGCTGGCGCTGTGAAAATGATAAAAGACCAAGAGCTGACCGCGCAAAGTTTAGTGAATACAGTTGATGAAATCATGAATGATGACAGTCTTCGTCAAAAAATGGCACAAGCTTCAAAAAAACAAGGAATCAGTGATGCTTCTGATCGTCTATATGCTTTAACTAAAAAAATTAATAGGGCATAAGGAGTTGATAACGTGAGTAAAAAAGATACTGCTAAACCAGAGGCAGATGAAAGACCAAAAGAAGTAAATAATAAAAAAGAAAAAGATACCGAAACTATGACTCCTTGGCAGAAAGAGCATCTTCTTTACTTACAGAAAATGGGAGAAAATGAGACGCAAGACAAAAAACAAGATGAAAAAGCTGATCAAAATCAAGAAGATGACCAAAAAGCACCGGAAGCAAAGGAAAATGAGCCTTTAGATGAAGAAACAGAGGAAGCTGACAAAACAGATGCTCTCTCTGATTCATACGAAGCAGATCCTTCCGAGCGGGTATCTTTTGCTGATCGACTACCTAAAATCAAAACATTTCGCAATAAACAATTGCGGCGAAGGCTTGTTTTTTTGACGGTCCTTTTTCTCGTACCACTTCTAGGAACCCTGTATTATGTTTCACCATTAGCAGCTCTTTCCAAAGTTCAGGTCAGTGGCAATCAACACATCAGTGAACAAGAAATAATTAAAAGCTCAGAATTAACCTTGCATGAAAATTTATGGAAACAGTATTTTACGCGAAAAACCAACGAAAAAAAGATAGAAAATAGTTCGGTTCGTATTCAAAAAGCAACGATTTCGTTAACAAATTTTAATCAAATGCAAGTTCAAATCAAAGAATACCAAGAAGTTGCTTTGCTTTCAAAAGATGACCTTTATTATCCAATATTTGAAAATGGTGAAATTGCTAAAGAAGGAACAAAAGAAGCGTCCGAAGAGAAAATTATTTTTGAAGACTTTGAAAAGCCCAAAATGATTTTAGAAACCTTAACTGAATACAACAAGCTTTCAAATGAAATCCAACAAGGTATTTCACAAATGAAATTGTCACCAAGCAAAACAAACGAAGAATTATTAACAATCTATATGAATGATGGCAATGAAGTAATCGTAAATATTTCGAATTTATCTTCACAAATGACTTATTATCCTCAAGTCGCTAAAGAAATGGACGAAAAAGGAGTTGTCGATATGGAAGTGGGGATTTTTACCTATCCATATCCAGATAAAAAAACAGAAAAAGAGAAATGAAAAGAAGAATTGAATAAAAATTTTAACTTTTCGCTTAAATATACGAATATTTTTCATTATCTTCTTTCTCAAAACAGGAAATCTATGGTAAAATTGGTAACAGTGAATAAATGATTCGATATATAATCAGATACGAACTTTTTTGGTTCGCAAGACAAGATATATGGAAATGAAATAGGAGGGAACCCCATCCATGGCAAAAACGGGAATGTATGTGGGTCTAGATATCGGAACAACTTCGGTCAAAGTGGTTGTTGCTGAATATGTAGAAGGCCAAATGAACATTATTGGAGTAGGAAACGCAAAATCAGAAGGAATCAACCGAGGGATCATTGTCGACATCGACAAAACGGTTCAAGCAATTAAGCGAGCTGTTGGACAAGCAGAAGAAAAAGCAGGAATTCAGATTCGAAATGTTAGTGTAGGATTACCTGCTAATTTGTTAGAAGTTGAAAATTGTCAAGGGATGATCGCGGTTAATAATGAATCCAAAGAAATTACAGATGAAGATGTGAAAAATGTTGCTTCTGCTGCTTTGGTTCGTTCGATCCCTCCTGAACGCCAAATTATTACTATTTTACCACAAGAATTTACCGTCGATGGGTTTGAAGGAATTAAAGATCCAAGAGGGATGATCGGCGTTCGTTTGGAAATGTTTGGCGTAATGTTTACTGGTCCTAAAACCATTATTCATAATGTACGAAAATGTGTTGAAAAAGCTGGATTACAAGTAAACAAGATGATTATCACTCCTTTGGCTTTGACAGAATCGATTCTTTCTGACGGTGAAAAAGATTTTGGAACTTCTGTTATCGACATTGGCGGTGGTCAAACAACAGTTGCCGTTATGCATGACAAACAATTAAAATATACTTATGTTAATCAAGAAGGTGGCGAATTTGTCACTAAAGATATTTCTACTGTACTTAACACATCATTTAATAATGCGGAAGCTCTTAAAATTAATTATGGCGATGCCTATCCTGAAAGAACCTCTGCAAGTGAGGAATTTCCAGTGGATGTCATTGGAAAATCAGAACCAGTGAAAATTGATGAGCGTTATTTATCTGAAGTAATCGAAGCAAGAATGGAACAAGTCTTTTCAAAAGCTAAAGATGCCTTGGATGAAATCGAAGCACTTGAGTTACCTGGAGGTGTTATACTAACAGGAGGTGCTGCAAGTCTTCCTGGTGTTGTTGACTTGGCACAAGAAATTTTTGGTGTTAATGTAAAATTGTATGTACCAAATCATATGGGATTACGTAACCCAGTGTTTACTAATGTCATTAGCATTGTTAATTATGCAGCTAACTTAAGTGATGTTGATCAATTAGCAGAAAGTGCTGTAACTGGTGAAACACATCCAGTCCAACAACAGAGTGCACCACAAGAGATTACTTATGAACAACCACAATATGAAGTTGAAGAAGAAAGTTATCAAGAAACAGAACCGGATGTTCCTGAAGAAGGAATGATGGATAAAGTTAAAAACTTCTTTTCTAATATATTTGATTAAACTATTTCAGGAGGATGAAATTTATGGAATTTTCAATTGACAATACAGTCAACGAAGGTGCAGTCATTAAAGTCATCGGTGTTGGTGGCGGTGGCGGAAATGCCGTTAATCGTATGATCGAAGAAAATGTAAAAGGCGTTGAATTTATTGCTGTTAACACAGATGTTCAGGCTTTAAAAAACTCAAAAGCAGAAACAGTCATTCAATTAGGCCCTAAATATACACGAGGATTAGGTGCTGGTTCCCAACCAGAAGTTGGACAAAAATCAGCAGAAGAAAGTGAAGACATGATCCGTGAAGTTCTTGAAGGAGCAGATATGATTTTCATTACCGCTGGTATGGGCGGAGGTACTGGTACAGGTGCCGCTCCAATCGTAGCCAGAATTGCCAAGGACTTAGGCGCATTGACTGTCGGAGTTGTCACTCGTCCATTTTCTTTTGAAGGTCCAAAACGTGGCCGTTTTGCAGCAGAAGGAATTTCGCAATTAAAAGAAAATGTCGATACTTTATTGATTATCTCTAACAACCGTTTGTTAGAAATTGTCGATAAAAAGACACCAATGTTGGAAGCTTTCCGTGAAGCAGACAATGTTTTACGTCAAGGGGTTCAAGGAATTTCTGATTTAATCACGGCGCCTGGCTATGTGAATTTAGACTTTGCAGATGTCAAAACAGTCATGGAAAATCAAGGAACTGCTTTAATGGGTATCGGGGTTGCAAATGGCGAAGATCGTGTCGTCGAAGCAACCAAAAAAGCAATTTCTTCCCCATTATTAGAAACATCAATCGATGGTGCAGAACAAGTTTTACTAAATATTACTGGTGGATTAGATATGACTTTATTTGAAGCACAAGATGCTTCTGATATTGTAGCTGGAGCAGCTTCTGGTGAGGTAAATATCATCTTAGGAACTTCTATCAATGAAGATTTGGAAGATGAAATCCATGTAACAGTTATTGCGACAGGAATCGATCCAACAAAACGTGAAAAGCGTGGTCCGCGTCGTCATTCACAAGTTCAACCAACTCCTCAAAAATCTGAGGTAGAACTTGATCAAGCTCAACCACAATCTGGTCAAACCCAAGAATCAAATACCTTTGGCGATTGGGATCTTCGTAAAGAAGAAAATATTCGCCCCCGGGTAGATGATGCGCAATTTGATTCGCTTGAAAAAAATGATTTTGAAACTTTTCAACGTGATGAATCTAAATCAAACGACGATGAACTAGATACACCCCCTTTTTTCCGTCGTAAAAGATAAGGAGCAGAGCACATGATTTCTGACAACTTGCGTAAGGTTAGGCAAGAGCTGCAGAATTCTTGTGCTCTTGTTTCTCGTAATAAAGAAGAGGTCACATTGATAGGAGTAACAAAGTCGGTAGATCTTGAAAAAACTATTGAGTTGGCAAATCTTGGTGTTTTAGATATCGCAGAAAACCGAGTGGGCCCCTTTCTTGCTAAAAAGGCAGAAATGCAAGATTTTTCAAAAATTAGATGGCATTTTATTGGCAATCTTCAGCGACGCAAGGTAAAATCAGTTATAAATGAAATAGATTATTTTCATGCATTGGATAGCTTAAATTTAGCCAAAGAAATTCAAAAAAGAGCCAATCATTGTATTTCTTGTTTCGTTGAAGTAAATATTTCTGGTGAAAGAACCAAGCAAGGAATTCTACCAGATGAATTAGAAAATTTTATCAATGAATTACAATTTTATGATAAAATATGTGTGGTAGGATTAATGACAATGGCTCCTAAATATTCAACTGAAAAACAGCAACACCAAATCTTTGGTCAACTAAAGAGTTTGCAAGTTGAGATTGCAAAAAAAGAATTAAGCTATGCGCTTTGTACACAAACAAGTATGGGAATGACAAATGATTTTCCTATTGCTGTGCAAGAAGGAGCAACTTATATCAGAATAGGAACAGCCTTGTTTAAGGAGTAAGTATCAAACAATTTATTGAAAAATCTTTATGCTAGAATTTTTTCTCGCATGATGGGCAAAAAGGAGGAAAACTCATGTCATTTATGGATAAAATCTCAAGTTTTTTTGGTCTTGAAGACGAAGAATATATGGAAGCACCTGCATCATCTTCGCCAGCACCTAGTATTAGAAAAACAGCTACGAAAAGTCAGAATACTGTTGAAAAACAGAGAGACCAATCTCCAAAATACAATTCACAAAGTACAACCAATATAAATCAAGGTGCTAAATCTGCTGCAAGTCCTACAAGTAGGCAGACGCCACGGCACAATACAAAAGAATCAACGAGAATTTATGCGCGATCACAACAACAATCTCAAGCTGTTCAAGCGGATGAACCCGCTTATGAGTATCAAAAACAGCCAGAAAAGAAAATTGTTGCTATGCATAAACCTCAAACGCAAAATCAACGACAAGAAAAAAGTGGTCAAGCTTCTAAAATAATGATTATCGAACCACGGGCTTATTCTGAAGCGATGGCTATTGCCAAACACGTGATGAGTGGGGAATCAGTACTTGTTAATTTTCACTTAATTGAAGAGTACCAAGCACGTCGAATCGTTGATTTTCTTACCGGAACAGTGTACGCTGAAGATGGCGATATTAAGCGTGTCGGAAACGAAATCTTCTTATGTACGCCAAAAGGTATTGAAATCGATGGTACCGCTCAGTCATTAGTGGATAATAACTTTTTTGATATTGATCATCACGTTTAAAATCTTATAAAAAAGCATCGGATGTTTTTAGTAGGGAGGTAACCCATATATTTATTATTAGGTTAATAAGTTTATTTAGTGATCTTGTATATCTTTATACAGTTTTACTAGTTATTTATGCTCTTTTATCCTGGTTTCCAGGAGGGTATCAATCAGCTTTTGGACGATTTTTAAGTAAAATTTGTGAACCATATTTAAGTTTATTTGATCATTTGAATCTTTCTATTGGTCCGATAAATTTTAATATTGCTTTTGCTATATTAATTTTACAATTAGCATCACAAGCACTAGTCCGTATCGTTTATGCTATTTTATAAACTAGAAAGGGGTGAGGACAGTGGAAACAAATGTCTACCAACATTTTCGAGCTGAAGAACACCCTTTTATAGATGCTTGTCAAGATTGGATTGAAAGAGTATCGATGCAGTATGCACCGTATTTGACTGATTTTTTAGATCCTAGACAAGCTTATATCTTAGAAACGTTGGTCCGTCAGACTTCTGACTTAAAATTCGAATTTTTCGGAGGTTATGAAGCTGCGGAACGATGTCGTTGTATGATTTTCCCAGATTATTACCAACCTGCGCAAGAAGAGTTTGACATTGACTTATTTGAAATTCATTATCCAAAGAAATTCTCTGTTTTAAGTCATGGCAAAATTTTGGGAACATTATGTGGCACCGGAGTAAAAAGGGAATCTTTTGGCGATATTATTTCTGATGGCGAGAATTGGCAAGTTTTTGTAGCTTCAGAAATCAGTAGTTATATTCAATTACAAACAACTAAAATTGGAAAAGTCAGTGTTCGTTTGGAACCTGTAAACTATACTCAAATTTTAGTACCCAAAGACGGTTGGACTTTAGAAATGTCCACAGCTAGTTCGTTACGGCTAGATACAGTGATTTCTACTGTATTCAATATTTCTCGGCAACGGTCAAAACAAATGATCGAATCTGAAAAAGTTAAAGTCAATTGGACGATATCGACTCGACCTGACTTTATATTAGATTTATTAGATATCGTTTCGATCCGTGGTTTTGGTCGTATACAAATCCAAGGAATCGAAGGAACGACTAAAAAAGGAAAAATCCGTTTGAACTTAGGCGTTTTACGTAAATAACTAAAAGAGGTGGAAGATTATGGTAATGAGTCCATTAGATATTCAAAATAAGTCTTTCGATACAAAGATGAGAGGCTATGATAAAGATGACGTGGATGACTTTTTAGATCTTGTGGTTAGAGATTATGAAGAAACAACGCAAAAAAATCGTGAATTAGAAAAAGCATTGAAGCATGCTGATGAAAAATTAGAATATTTCAATGAATTAAAAGATGCTTTGAATCAATCAATCATTGTAGCTCAAGATACTGCGGATAAAGTAAAAACAAGTGCCAGTAAAGAATCAGAAGTGATGGTTTCAGCGGCCCAAAATAAAGCGGATGAACTAGTTACCAACGCTGAAAAACATGCGGATGAAGTAACGAAAACGGCAGAAGAAAAAGCCAAAGAAATCTTGACGACTGCTACCGAAAATGCACGCCAATTAGCAGTTGAAACCAATGATTTGAAGAAAAAAACAAGAGTCTTTCATAATAATTTATCAGTTATGTTACAAGCCCAATTGGAACAAGTGAAAAGCCCAGAATGGGAAGAAATTTTGGCTCCTTTATCCACGTATGTACAAGATAGTCATGAAGTCATTCGAGAAGTCTTATCAAAAGAGCTTGACAATAGTACAAATACTGAAGTAAACTCAGAACAAGAAGATCAAATAGACCAAACAGAAGATGTTTCTGTTGTCGAATCGAATCAAAAACAAGTGAATTTACCAGAACAGGAATAAAAAGCATCTTATAGAACAGAAAAACAAGTTGTATTTTTTTCAGCGAATCGGTGAGAGTGAAAGTCCGACAAAACCCTACAATTTGTTAGATCCTCTATAGGCTTTGATTTTGAATAAAAGTAAAAATCAACGACTGATCCCGTTACCGATCACAAAAGGAAAATATTTTATTTTCGAATTTTGGGTGGTATCGCGACACGTTCGTCCCTGCTTAGGGAGAGCGTGTTTTTTTATTACAGAAAAAGAAAGAGGTAAGCAGAAAATGAAAATGAAAGAGACTTTGCATTTAGGGAAAACAGCTTTTCCAATGCGCGGCAATTTGCCAAATAGAGAAGGAGAATGGCAAAAAAACTGGGAAGAACAAGATGTTTATGGCCAACGTCAAAAATTAAATGAAGGCAAACCATCTTTTGTTTTGCATGATGGACCTCCCTATGCAAATGGGAACATCCATGTAGGTCACGCCTTGAACAAAATTAGTAAAGATATTATTATTCGTTCAAAATCTATGTCAGGGTTTCGAGCACCTTATGTTCCTGGGTGGGACACTCATGGCTTACCAATCGAGCAAGAACTCACAAAAAAGGGAATCAAACGTAAAGAGATGTCCATGGCTGCTTATCGAGAAAAGTGTCGTGAATATGCATTGAAACAAATTGATATGCAACGCAATGATTTTAAACGATTAGGCGTTGCAGGAGATTGGGATCATCCCTATATTACATTAGAGCCTGAATATGAAGCCGCAGAAATTCGCGTTTTTGGTAAGATGGCAGAAAAAGGGTACATCTATAAAGGGTTAAAACCCATTTATTGGTCACCTTCTAGTGAATCATCACTTGCTGAGGCAGAAATTGAATATAAAGATGTCAAATCGCCATCTATTTATATTGCGTTTAAAGTTGCTGATGGCAAAGAGTTACTTGATCAAGATACCTCCTTTATTATTTGGACGACAACTCCTTGGACCATTCCTTCTAATCTAGGTATCACTGTTCATCCAGACTATGAATATGTCCAAGTTGATGCGGATGGGAAAAAATATGTAGTAGCTAAAGAACGGTTAGCAGATGTAAAAAATGATTTAGATTGGGAGTCAGTAACAGTTTTACAAGAGTTTAAAGGCTCTGATTTGGAATATATGACTGCACAACATCCGTTTTATGATCGGACGTCACTTTTAATGTGTGCTGATCACGTAACATTAGATACAGGTACTGGTTTGGTTCATACTTCGCCTGGACACGGGGAAGATGACTATATTGTCGGTAAAAAATATGGATTAGAAATTCTTTCGCCAATTGATGATCGTGGTTGTTTTACGGCTCAAGCTCCTGGTTTTGAAGGAGTATTTTATGACAAGGCCAATCCAATGGTCACTGAACTTCTGAAAGAAAAAGGCGCTTTGTTAAAATTAGACTTCTTTACGCATAGTTATCCACATGACTGGCGTACGAAAAAGCCAGTAATTTATCGGGCGACACCACAATGGTTTGCTTCAATCGATAAATTTCGTCAAGATATTTTGGATGAAGTTGAAAAAGTTGATTGGGTTATTCCTTGGGGAAAAACACGTCTTTACAATATGATTCGTGACCGTGGCGACTGGGTAATTTCCAGACAACGAGCATGGGGTGTGCCTTTGCCAATTTTTTATGCTGAAGATGGCGAGGCAATCATCACGCCAGAAACAATCAATCATGTGGCTGACTTATTTGCCGAACATGGTTCTAACGTATGGTTTGAAAAAGAAGCGAAAGATTTATTACCGGAAGGCTTTACCCACCCTGGCTCACCAAATGGCATCTTTAAGAAAGAAACAGATATCATGGATGTTTGGTTTGACTCAGGTTCTTCTCATGAAGCTGTTTTACGCCAACGCGAGGAATTAAGTTTTCCAGCAGATATGTATCTTGAAGGTTCCGATCAATACCGTGGTTGGTTTAACTCAAGTATAACGACAAGTGTTGCAATCAATGGCGTCGCTCCTTATAAATCAGTGCTTTCTCAAGGCTTTACCTTAGATGGAAAAGGACGTAAAATGAGTAAATCTTTAGGCAATACGATTGCACCAGTAAAAGTAATCAAACAAATGGGTGCAGACATTCTACGTTTATGGGTTGCAAGTGTTGATTATGAAGCAGATGTTCGGGTTTCAATGGATATTTTAAATCAAGTTTCGGAAGTTTATCGAAAAATCCGTAACACGATGCGTTTCTTATTAGCGAATACGACTGATTTTGAGCCAAAGGAAAATACTGTCTCTTATGAAGAATTGCGTTCTGTCGATAAATATATGATTGTACGTTTGAATCAAATTATTAAAGACGTTCGCCAAAAAGGGTATGAAAAATATGATTTTCTATCCATTTATCGAACAGTGGTCAATTTCATTTCGACCGAACTATCTTCTTTTTATCTAGACTTTGCAAAAGATGTGGTTTATATCGAAACAAAAGATAATTTTGAACGTCGGTGCATGCAAACTGTCTTTTATCAAACGGCAGTGGCATTAACAAAATTATTAACACCAATCATTCCGCATACTGCTGAAGAAATCTGGTCATATTTGAAAGAAGAAGAAACGTTTGTTCAATTAGCAGAGTTTCCTGACTATCAAGAATTTGCCAATCAAGAAGAATTGTTAGATACTTGGTCAGCCTTTATGGATTTTCGAGATGATGTTTTGAAAGCTTTAGAAGTAGCGCGTAATGAGAAATTAATCGGAAAATCAATGGAAGCTAAAGTAACGATTTATCCAAGTGAACAACTCGAAATGCTATTAAAAGCTGTCGATACCGATTTACCACAACTTCTCATTATTTCTCCTGATTTCTTTGAAGTAAAGGCGGTTGGGGATATTGCGCCACAAGAGGCTCAAGTATTTGGAGAGGCTAAGATACTAGTTGAAAAAGCAGCTGGTGAAGTTTGCCAACGATGCCGACAAATGAAAAATAGTATTGGGACAGATAAAGAGTTACCAACGCTTTGTGCGCATTGTGCAGAAATTGTAAAAGAGGAAAATCCTGAAGCTGTTTCAGAAGGAATCGAATAAAAGTTAAAAAAGGTAGTCCTTATTATTGGGACTACCTTTTTTGTTCACTTTTAATAAAGTATACTCTCTGAGCACGTTTTGCTAACTATAATAGACCGCGGTCTTTATACCAGTCATCTGGTTGCCAAATCCAAGTAGAGCCGGATTTTTCTAATAATTCAAAAGCTTCTTTTGGCCCCATTGTACCAGCAGAATAGGGGAGAGGAGAAGCATCTTCTTTATCCCAGGTGTTTCTAATTACATCGACAATACGCCATGATTGAGCGACCTCATCCCAATGGGTAAAATTGGTTCCATCGCCATTTAAAGCGTCTAACAAAAGTTTTTCATAGGCTTCAGGAGTGTTTTCAATAATTTCTGAACTGTTTCGTTGTTCTAACTTGATTGGAACGGTTGTAAAACCTTGACCAATTTCCTTGCCATTTAAAGAAAGTGAGAAGCCTTCAGTTGGTTGGATATAAATCGTTAAAATATTAGGAGGCAAACTTCCGTTATCACAAGCTGCATTGATATCATTTTTGAATAGATTAAAAGGAACCTGTTTGAAAATAATATTGATGCGACTGCCCTTTTCTGTCAAACGTTTTCCAGTTCGAATATAAAAAGGAACACCGGACCAACGGAAATTATCGACCAATAGTTTTCCAGCAACAAAGGTTTCTGTTGTCGAATCTGAAGCCACATTAGCTTCTGAGTGATACCCTTCAAAATTTTTATCTTCGATGTTGCCTGCTGTATATTGTCCACGAACAAAATTTTCTCTCACTTCATTTTCAGAATAGATTCGAACTGCTTCTAACGCTTTAATTTTTTCTGCACGAATTTCTTTTTCAGAAAAAGCAACAGGTGGTTCCATCGCTAAAAGGGATAGAATCTGTAAAATATGATTTTGAACCATATCTTTTAAGGCGCCACTTTTATCATAGTAACCGCCACGTTCTTCTACTCCTAAATCTTCTGCGATATTGATTTGAACATTGTCAATATAGCGGTTATTCCAAATCGATTCAAAAATATTATTGGCAAAACGGATTGCAGAAAGGTTCTGAATCATTTCCTTGCCTAAATAATGATCAATACGGTAAATATCGTCTTCTTCAAATACCTGATTGATTTCTTCATTTAATTTATAAGCAGAAGCATAATCAGAGCCAAAAGGTTTTTCGATAATCACTCGATGAAAGCCATCAACTTCTAACATTTTTTGAGATTTTAGATGAGAGACAATCGTCCCAAAAAAGTTTGGTGACATGGCTAAATAAAACAAACGATTTTCTTCTAATTGGTACTTTTTATCAAGTTTATTTGAAAGTTCTTTCAAAGTATCATAATGCGAGGTGTCTGTTACATCATGAGATTGGTAATAAAAGTGTGAAGAAAATTCTTTTTCTTCTGCGGCGGTTGGCTCCAGGTCTTTAATGGTTTCAGTAATGACTTGATGATATTTTTCATCACTCCAAGGACGTCTAGCTGTCCCAATTACCGCAAAGTGATCAGCCAAAACGCCTTTTCGGTAAAGACGGAAAAGGGAAGGGTATAGTTTTCTTTGCGCTAAATCACCCGTCGCACCAAAGATGGTAAGTAATACTTTTTTTTCATTCACGACATGTTCCTCCTAGCTATTTTCTTTTATAGAATCAACAAAAATGGTACTGGCAGCCTTATAGCTAACCAAAATATTTTTTTCTGAATTTGTCAAAGTAATCGGGCCTTCATAAGCCGCAATATCAGTAATTTCAAAACTTTCACCGATATTTAAATCGATGGCTACTAGATAATCTAATAATTCTCTTTCATCAATCACGCGTGCGATTCTTATTTTTGCGCCGACAGGGTATTCAATTAACGTTTGACGTTTTTTTTCTTGAACAAAATGATTTTCTTTAGGAATCATTCCGCCATGAGGACAATAGTTGGGGTGATTCAAAAAGACTTCAAGATGGTCCGCCAATTTTTTAGAAGTTACATGTTCTAAGACTTCAGCATCATCATGAACTTCATTCCAAGAAAAGTTTAAGTGTTCAACTAGAAAAACTTCCCATAGTCGATGGCGTCGGATCAAAGAACTTGCTTTTGCCAAGCCTTTTTCCGTTAATTGTACTCCTTGATAAGGCGTATGGGTTACTAAATCTTCGCCAACAAGTTTTGTGATCATCTCACTAACAGAAGCAGCTGAAACGCCAAGTCCAGAAACAATCTGTTTATTGTTGACAATGGATTGGTCACCGCCGAGTTCTAAAATTAATTTCAAGTAATCTTCGCGATTTGGAGTCATGCTAATTCTTCCCTTCTTCATAGTTATGATTTTATCAGAGAAAACAGTTTTTTTCTATGGATAACGATTAAAATTAATAATCCCTACCAAATCGTTAGGGGAAACGGTTATCAGTTATAGTGTATTTTTTAAACAATTTCTAGCCAAAAAAACAAGCAAAACAAATGAAAGGCATTTACTTTGCTTGTTATCTATTTAGCTCGTTCTTTGAGAGATTTACTAAGCCCAATCACCATTTCTAAAGATTGGTGTAGTTGTTCCATCTTTGGAAATACCATCAATTGCCATTTTTTCAGAACCAACCATAAAGTCTACATGACTATGACTTCTATTGAGTCCTGCTTCTGAGAGTTCTTCTTCGGTCATTTTTGTACCACCTTGTATATTAAAGGCGTAAGCTGAGCCTAAAGCAAGGTGATTTGAGGCATTTTCATCAAATAATGTATTGAAAAAGATAATGCCAGATTGAGAAATAGGAGAGGGATCAGGAACAAGTGCTACTTCACCCAAACGTCTAGATCCTTCATCTGTATCTAACAATTTAGCTAAAACATCTTCTCCTTCTTCTGCCGAAAAATCAACGACTTTTCCATCTTTAAAGGTAAATTTCATGCCAGAAATGATACTACCTGCATAACTTAAAGGTTTGGTGCTAGATACTACGCCATCAATCCGTCTGTTATCAGGAGCAGTGAAAACTTCTTCAGTTGGCATATTAGCCATGAATTTTTCACCACGTGCATTGAGGCTTCCTGCGCCTTCCCATAAATGATTCTTAGGTAAGCCAATGGTTAAATCTGTCCCAGGTGCTTGATAATGGAGTGCATCAAATTGAGAATGGTTCAGTTTGTCCGCTTTTTCCTGAAGGGTTTGGTCATGTTCTCTCCACGCTTTGATGGGATCGTCTGCATAAATTCTAGTTGTTTTAAAGATTTGATCCCACAAAAGATCTTGGGCATCTTCTTGAGGCAAGTTTGAAAAGACTTTTTCTGCCCACTTGGGACCGGCTGCAGCGACAACTGTCCAACTGACTTTATTTGCTTGTGTAGCTTGACGCATGGCATGCATGGCTTTACCGGATGCTTTTTGGTAAGTGGCCACTCGTTGTGAGTCGACACCTGCTAAAGAACCTGGATCAGAAGAAACGACACTGATTCTACTTGCGCCTTTTTCAATCCAATCGTTGGACTCATCAATTTTATACTGAGGAATAGTTGTCAAACGATCTTCACTTGCAAAAGATAAAAATTCTCGTTGGACAAAATCATCTGTCCATTTTACGATGACTTCATCGGCTCCTTTTTCATAGGCTTTTTGGGTAATCAGCCGTGCTAAAGGTGCTTGATCCACACTGATTTGAACAATGACTGTATGTGATTTTTGAACGTTTACTCCGACTTCTACAATGAGTTGAGCATATTTTTCAAGATTTTCCTTAAAATTTGGTAAGACCATTTTCTTTCCTCCAATTTGTTTACTATGGACTATGATACCATTGATTGAAAAGAAAGCCTAACAAAAGCGAATCAAAACTAGAAAAGGAAATTGTTTTGTAGAAGGAACAACTCATGTTTTGAAAAAATAAAAAAACATGTTAGAATAGATGAAACGAAATAAAATCTGGTTTAACAAATAAGGAGAAGAATATTATGGCAAGAAAAAAAACGATTACAAGAGATCAAATATTGAAAGCTGCCTATGACGTTGTTGCAAAAGACGGGTTCTCTAAGTTTACTGCGCGTAATATTGCTGCAAAGATGAATTGTTCGACTCAACCGATTTATTTAGAGTTTAAAAACATGGAAGACTTAAAACAAGAATTGATCAAATCTGTATTAGAAGGATTATCAAAAAATGAATTATCAAAAGAACAGACTGGAGATGACCTAGTAGATTTAGGATTAAATTATGTAGAGTTTGCCAACAAAGAAAAAAATCTGTACAAATCCTTATTTATGGAAAATGACTTTGATGGTCAAAAAGTACACGAACTATCTTATGAATATTTTAAAAAAGATATTGTACAAGGTGAGAAATATGAGGGGCTTAGTGAAGAAAAAATTCACTCGATTTATAAAGGCTTTTGGATTATTGTCTCAGGACTTGCGGCTCTATCTTCTTCAAATATCATCTCATTTAGCAAAGAGGATACAGCAGATTTTCTTAAAAAGGCAGTCGATATTATTATGAACCAAAAAGAAGAGATTAACTTATCTTTTGACCAAATAAATCATTAAAAAAACAAGCACTTGCTTAAGGATAAAAAGCAAGTGCTTGTTTTTTAATGAGTCTTTTCTACAATTTGTTTGGCAAAGGACTCTAATTTCTGAATATCTTCTTCATCACAAGCAAGATCAACTTTGATGCTTTCGGCTCCTTTTTGGGCGCCAGTGTTAAGTAAGGCCTTTTCAAATTTATCAATAGCTTTACAGTAAGAGTCGTCGTAAAAGGTATCTCCAGATCCGCAAACACCAAAGAGTTTTCCAGAAAGATCCATCGTTTCTAAATCTTCATAAAGGTCCATGATTTCTTCAGGAATCGTTCCATCATCATAGGTATAAGTAGCAATGACGCAAATATCGGCTTCTTGTAATTCTTCAGAAGCGACCTGCGTACATTCATCTATTTCTACATCAAGACCGAGATCTTCCATTGTTTCTGCGACGATATCGGCGATTTCTTCAGTATTACCAGTCATGCTAGCATAAATAATTTTTGCAGTTGCCATTTTTTCACCTCATCCATGCGTTTACTTCCGTTTCATTATAGCAAACTGTGGTAGGTTTGGAAACTGAAGAAGCAAATTTGGAAAAAAGCCTTCAATTGTGGTAAAATAAATAGGATTTCAAGAGTAATGAATTGAAACATTTTTAAACAGAAGGGACTTTATATAAATGATTACATTAAAATCAGCACGAGAAATCGAAAGTATGCGTGAATCAGGAAAGTTATTGGCAGATGTTCACATACACTTACGAGATTTCATTAAACCTGGAGTAACTAGCTGGGAAATCGATCAATTTGTCCAACACTTTATTGAGAGCCGTGGAGGTATCCCTGCTCAAATTGGTTTTGAAGGGTATAAATATGCTACCTGTTGTAGTATCAATGACGAAATTTGTCATGGCTTTCCCCGTAAAAAGCCATTAAAAAGTGGGGATTTAATTAAAGTAGATATGGTGATTGATTTAAATGGTGCTATTTCTGATTCTTGCTGGGCGTATGCGGTAGGCGATGTATCAACAGAGGTTATAGATTTAATGGATGTAACCAAAAAGGCGTTATATTTAGGAATCGAACAAGCTCAGATTGGTAATCGCATCGGCGACATCGGTCATGCGATTCAAACGTATGCTGAACAAAAAGGCTATGGTGTCGTACGAGACTTTATTGGACACGGCATTGGCCCGACGATGCATGAAGATCCTGCTATCCCACATTATGGGCAAGCTGGTAGAGGATTGCGCTTAAAAGAAGGCATGACGATTACCATTGAACCAATGATTACAACTGGAACGTGGAAAATGAAGATGGATCCTAACGGCTGGACCGCCTATACCCAAGATGGTGGCTTGTGCTGTCAATATGAACATAGTTTAGCAATTACTAAAGATGGACCAAAGATTATGACATCACAAGGAGAAGAAGGCACCTACTAATCAAAAGAAGATACAAAAGATGTCGTAAAGGAGAAGGCGATGAAAGAAAATACAAGTACTGAAGAAAAAAAAGATGCCAAATGGTTTCTAAAAACCTTGCAAAAGCGAGTCACTGATGGAGAAGTGACTACTTATTCAATCGTTGTAGCTTATTATTTGTTGCTTTCTTTATTTCCTTTATTGATTGCAGTAGGCAATATCTTACCCTTACTGCAAATCGATCCAGGAAGTGTATTGCCTTATATTCAAGAAATTATCCCCAATACAGTTTATTCTTTTTTAAAACCTGCCATTGAAAGTTTATTGACCGAGGGATCTGGAGGACTTTTATCGATTTCGACCATTACCACCATCTGGTCTGCTAGCCAGAGTATGAATGGGTTACAAAAAGCAACAAACAACGTCTATGGTGTTGAAGGGTATGGAATCTTTTCACGTTTTCTTTCGATGTTGATGTTGATTGTTTTGTTGTTAGGCATGGTTTTAGTTACGTTAGTCATGGGATCTGGAAAAGTGATCTTGGATTATTTGCAAGATATTTTTCATTTTTCAGATACGATTATTAGCACCTTTCAGACAGCAAAATGGCCAACAACTATCCTTGTTATGTTGGTAGTAATGATACTCATTTATTGGATCATACCAAATGTAAAAGTAAGTATTCGTTCCACTATACCGGGAGCAGTTTTTACCACAATTGGTTGGATGCTGTTGTCTCAAGTGTTTGGTTTGTATGCAAGATATTTTGCTTCAAGAGTGAGCGGCTATCAAATTATCGGTAGTTTTATCGTCTTAATGTTATGGTTGAATTTTGCTGCATTGATCTTGATTTTAGGAAGTGTAATTAATGCTGTCTGTGAAGAGTACTTTAACGGGGAAATTACTGAAAAAAGCCAATCAATTGATAAACGGACCACACGCTTAAAAAATAAGGTGATGTCCGCGCTTAAAAAAGACAAATGAAAGTGAGAAGTATAAATGGGTTTTACCTTTAAATTTATCATTCGATTATTTCTAACTATGATCCTTTCCATTTTATTGACTCCTTTTGTCCGATTATTGGCTTATAAAATTGGAGCCGTCGACCGACCGAATGAACGTCGAATCAATAAGAAGACGATGCCAACTGCAGGCGGGTTAAGTATTTTTATATCCTTTTCAGTTGCTGTTCTTTGGGAATTTCGAGATACCTTAGATATGAATCGTATTTTGCCAATGTTACTGGGTGCTTTTATTATTGTGATCACCGGACTTATTGATGATATCGTTGGTTTATCACCACTTCAAAAAGTAGCAGGTGAGATTCTTGCAGCAGTAGAAATTTATTTCTTTGCAGGAATCGGCTTCAATACGTTTTCTATCCCCTTTATCGGCTCCTTTGACTTAGGGTGGTTTAGTCTTCCAATGACAATTTTATGGATCTTAGCAATTACTAATGCTGTCAATCTGATTGATGGTTTAGATGGCTTGGCTGCAGGAGTTTCGATTATTGCTTTGGTAACAATCGGTTTGACCAGTTATTTCTTTTTACCGGGAAATGGTGTCATTTTAGCGATTATGATCTTTTCATTGGTCGCGGCTATTATTGGATTTTTCCCCTATAATTTTTATCCTGCTGCGATTTATTTAGGAGATACTGGCGCCCTTTTTTTAGGGTTTATGATTGCCATTTTTTCCTTGCAAGGATTAAAAAATGCGACCTTTATTTCAGTTCTTACGCCGATGTTTATTTTAGGCGTTCCGATTACAGATACTGTTTTTGCGATGATTCGGCGTCATTTGAAAAAACAGCCGATGTTTTCAACTCCCGATAAAATGCATCTGCATCATCGACTTTTATCGCTAGGATTTACTCATCGTGGCGCTGTTTTGACCATCTATGCCTTAGCCTTGGTTTTTTCTTTGATTGCTTTATTAATGAATTATGCCAGTACCTCGGCAACGGTCTTGTTGGTCATCAGTACTGTCTTGGGAATCGAGTTATTTATTGAATTAATTGGCTTAGTTGGAGAAGATCGTCAGCCTTTAATGAAGATGTTGAAGTTTTTAGGAAATCGGCGTCACCGTCAAGAAGTGATGAATAAACATAAAAAGAATAATAAAAAATGAGAAGTAACCTCCAAAAGATAAGGAATATTTGTCTTTTGGAGGTTATTTTTTATTTCATGAAAAAAACGAATTCCATCGAAAAATAGTGTCTTGACCAAAGGAAACGAAAAGTAACGGCCACGAATGCAACCGTGGCCAAAAGAATTGAAAAGTAACGGCCACGAATGCAACGTAAGCCCGATAAAATTGACCGCATGGAATAAGCTTATTTTCTCCTGTATGATGAGTGTAACTTAATC